>NZ_JBFLKT010000321.1:0-13036 GCF_040883305.1 Lutibacter sp. | reverse complement strand
ATTGTCCTAACCATTTTGCGTATTGCGTGCCACAATTCTGACAGAAAAAAGAAGTTTTTACTTTAGCCATTTTTATTTAAATTGAAAAAGTAAATATACTCAACGCATTTAGGTTTTCGGGTAATTTGGCAAATTTATTTTTTTCTTTACCAAGACTTAATTTTCAAACATTGCCGTAGCTATGGTTTAAAATTTTAGCGCATATAAAGGAAAAAAGAAAGCGTAAAAAATCCGAAAATCTATGTGTTTTGAGTATATATAAAGAAATACCTATTTTTTCTGATATTTATTATATATCGGAATTAATATTAGCGACAAGCTTCCAAATAAAATTACCATTAGCGTTTGGGCTGTCCACATTATCCAACCAAAAGCCAATGCAGGGTTAGGTTCTATTTTATATAACACCAAGGCTCCAGCAACTAACAGCGGGTACGTTCCTAGACCTCCATTTGTTAATGCCATACTTAAACCACCTACAACAAAACCAACAATTATTGCAGCAAAAGATAAATTTGTAGTTTCTGGCAACGCAAAAGTTACTGCATAAAACATAAGTACATACATTCCCCAAATAAAAATTGTATGTGCAATAAATTTCCATTTCTTTTTCATTGTAAAAATACTTTTAGCCCCATCAATTAAGCCGTGTATAAAAGTTATTACTTTTACAATAAAAACATTTCTAGATTTTTTCAAAAAACGATAGCTGAAAAATCCAATTAATGGTAATACAACAAAAACAAAAATTTTGGAATAAATACTCCCGGAAGCATCTTCCTTAAAAATATAACTGCTTATTAATTCTGTTTGATAAAAAAATGCAACACCAATTATAGCTAATAATATAATTGCATCTGCAACTCTTTCAGCTACAATAGTTCCAAAGGCTTTTTCAAAAGGAATGTTTTCATACTTTTTTACACTTGCAGCACGTGCAAATTCACCAGATCTTGGAATAAATAAATTTAACAAATAAGCTATTAAAACCGACATAATACTATTAGCAAACCTTGGTTTATATCCTAGGGGTTCTAATAAAAATTGCCAACGGTAAGCACGTGATAAATGACTTAATATTCCAAAAATTAAAGACACTAAAACCCACCAATAATTAGCAGTTTCAAAAGAAGTCTTAATAGATGCTACATCTGAAGGTGATAATTTTGATAAAGAGTACCAAATTAAAAATACTCCCAAAAGTATTGGGAGTATTAAAAATAGTGTTTTTTTAATTTTTCTATTCAAGTTTATGTTAACGAGTTATCGTTTTCATTTGGGAAAATTAACGTAGGTTTAAATGATTTTGCTTTTTCAAAATCTAATATCCCATAAGAAATTATGATGATGATGTCTCCTTTGGCTACTTTTCTAGCGGCAGGGCCATTTAATGTAATTTCTCCACTTTTTCTAGGACCAGGAATTGCATACGTTTCAAGACGTTCACCATTGTTAATATTCACAATTTGAACTTTTTCTCCTTGAATAATGTTAGATGCATCCATTAAATCCTCATCAATTGTGATACTGCCAATATATTGTAAATCGGCTCCAGTAACCTTAACTCGATGAATTTTTGATTTTACTACTTCTATTTGCATAATGCAAAATTAATAATTTTGTGTTAATGTATTCATATTTATAAACTTATATTATCAATAAGTCGTATTTCTCCTGCAAATACCGCTATAAAAGCTCTGTATTTTTGCTTGGGATTCTTATTTTTTATTGTTTGAAGGGTTTCTTCATCTGCAATATCAAAATATTCTAGCTCTAAAAGAGGTTGCTTTTTAAATTCATTTTCAACCCAGTCTATAACTTCTAAAGCATTTTCTGTGCCAAACTTAATTTTAGCGTTTTTTAGCGTTTTGTAGATAAACGGTGCTGCATTTCTATGCGATGCTGTCAGTCTGGCATTTCTAGAACTCATTGCCAATCCATCTTCTTCTCTAAAAATATCACAGCCTACAATTTTTACATCCATTTTATGGTTTTTCACCATATTTCTAATTATTTGTAGCTGTTGAAAATCTTTTTCACCAAAATACGCTTTTGTTGGTTTTACAATTTCAAACAAACGTTTTACTATAGTTCCAACACCATTAAAATGTCCATTTCTAAACTTCCCTTCCATTTGATGCTCTAAGCCCTCAAAATTAAAGGCTTGAGATGCAATGTTATTTGCATATATTTCATTGGCTGAAGGAGCAAAAACAATATCGCAAAATACAGATTTTAAAAGCGAAAGATCCTTATCAATTGTTTTAGGGTAATTTATTAAATCTTCTTGCTTATCAAACTGAGTTGGATTAACAAAAACGCTTACTACAACAATATCATTTTCTTTTTTAGCCCTTTCTATAAGAGATAAATGGCCTTTATGAAGCGCACCCATGGTTGGTACAAAACCAATAGTGGTTGCTTTTTTTAACGACTTAATTTTTTCTTGTACCGATTTTATTTTAGCAAAAACTAACATAGTCTATTTGTTAATAAACGTTAAAAGCGTGCAAACTTACATTTTTCAAGTCAAAATCTACATAAATTTTCGTAATTTTGCATAATCTTTAAAATAAAAGGTTGGATTATGAAAGATAAGAGAGTATTGGTTGTTTCATCGGAAGTTGTACCTTATTTACCTGAAAACGAATTATCTACAACTTCATTTGAAGTTGCAAAAATGATACATGGACAAGGAGGACAAACACGAATTTTTATGCCTCGCTATGGATTAATTAATGAAAGAAGACATCAATTACACGAAGTTATTCGCCTATCTGGAATGAATTTAGTGATTAATGATATGGATATGCCTTTAATTATTAAAGTTGCTTCTATTCCAAAAGAAAGAATGCAAGTTTATTTTATAGATAACGATGAATATTTTAAACGTAAGGCATTGTTTACAGACGAAGATAATGAACTGTTTAAAGACAATGATGAGCGCGCCATATTTTTTGCAAAAGGCGTTGTTGAAACAGTTAAAAAATTAAACTGGGCTCCAGATATTATACATGTTCATGGCTGGATGGCGTCACTTTTACCTTTATATATTAAAGAATATTATAAAAATGATCCTTTATTTACAGACAGTAAAATTGTAACATCACTTTATAATAATGGATTTGAAGGTTCGTTAAATGACAATTTTAGTGATAAAATTAAATTCGACGGTATAGACGATTCAAAACTCAAGACTCTCACAAAACCAAACTATACAAATATTTTAATTAATGCAATTGAAAATTCTGATGCTCTTATTAAAGGTAGCGAAGAACTTCCAGATGAGTTATTAGAATCTTTAAAAACAAGTAATAAACCTGTATTAGAGTACTTTCCGCCAGAAGAATTTGAAAATAAATATACAGAATTTTATAGTAACAACGTTCTATAGTTTAAACCTAATAAATAGTAATTTATAATATGACAACAAAAGTTGTAAGTACATTTAAATACTTAGCAGTATTTTCTATGGTGATTTTTTCACTTATTTCATGTGAAAAAGAAATTGAGAGTGTTGGAGTAAGTCTAATTGATAATGATACCTTTAACACTAATAAATTTACATCAGAAGTTATAACCGAAAATGAAAATATTGAACGCATCCCTGCAAATATATTACCACAATATTTATTAGGAGTTTATGCCGATGAAGAATTTGGAAAATTAAAAGCTTCTATTGTAACGCAACTTACTTTACCAACAATTGGTGAATCTTATGTTTCAGGTTATGGAGAAAATGCTGCAATAGATTCGGTACTTATCCACATACCTTACCAAGCTACAAGAATTGAGGATTATGCAGATGGAAAACCAAAATTTTCTATAGATTCTGTATTTGGAAATGAAGACGTTCCATTTAAATTAAATATTTTTGAATTAAAAACGTTTTTAAATACACTAGATCCAAACGATCCTTCAAAACAAGCTATCTATTATTCCAATAAAGAATTTCAAAAGGGAGATGTTCCATTGTTTTCAGGAGATTTTAAAGTAAATCCGAGTGATACAGTAACATATATTAAAAGATATTTGAATGATGGCTTAACGGTTTATGATATTGATACTATTAAAAATGATAATTTAAGTCCTTCAATTAAACTTCCTTTAAATGAAACATTAATACACCAACTTTTTGTTGAAAATCCTTCAAATTCAGAATTTTTAAATAGCGATAATTTTAGTCGTTATTTTAGAGGTTTATACATTGAGGCTTCGGAATTAATGAGTGAAAAAGCACATCTATTGTCATTAAATATGGCAACTGCAAAAATGGTTATCTATTATTCTAAAACTCAAGATGAAACCGATGTACAAGATTTAAACGGTAACGGAACTAATGGCGAGCAAGGTGTTAGAACAAAACACGTTTATAATTTTGCTTTCGGATCTATTAAATCAAATGTTTTAGAAAGAGATTATACAAATTCTAAATTTTCTGGAGACGATAGATTATATGTTCAAGGAGCCGCAGGTTCTATTGCAACTGTTGAATTGTTTTCGAATGAAAATTTAGCAGATCTTAGAGCTAACAATTGGTTAATTACTGATGCAAGTTTAACGCTTTTTGTAGATCAAAATGCTTCTTCAAATATAATTCCAGAACAACTCTTTGTTTATAATTACGATGAAAATGAACAAATTTTAGATGTAACTTCTGAAGGTATTTTAGCAGTAGGAGGTACTTTAGAAAGAGATGATGATGGAAATCCTTACAAATATGTATTTAAAGTAACCGATTATATTTCTGAATTATTAAAATCTGATGAACCTATTGATTTAGTGAAACTTGGAATTAAAGTTTATAATTCTTCTGATACACCAACAAGTATTACAGATGTTACATTAAAAAACTATAGTTGGAATCCGAAAGGAGTTGTTTTATACAATCAAAATATGAGTGCTGGAGATAAAAGGGTGAAGCTAGAAGTATCTTATACTAAATTAAATAATTAAAATTTTAACTTTTTATGTGTGGAATTACTGGATACTTAGGTTTTAGAGAGGCATATCCAATAGTTATAAATGGTTTACAGAGATTAGAATACAGAGGTTATGATAGTGCTGGAATTGTTTTAACTTCAGAAAAAGAAAAGCTAAAACTCTTTAAAACAAAAGGTAAAGTAGCTCAATTAAAAAAAATTGCTACTAAAAACGACATTACAGGAAATTTAGCATTAGGACATACACGTTGGGCAACTCACGGAATTCCAAATACAGAAAATTCACATCCACATCTATCAAATTCAGGAAACTTAGTAATTGTGCACAATGGTATTATCGAAAACTACGATACCATTAAAAAAGAACTTATAAAAAGGGGTTACACATTTAAAAGTGACACCGATACCGAAGTTTTAATCAATTTAATTGAAGAAGTTCAACTAAAAAATAACTGTAAATTAGGTAAAGCTGTTCAGTTGGCACTTACAAATGTAGTTGGCGCCTATGCAATTGCTGTGTATGATATTAATAAACCAGACGAAATTATAGTTGCAAAATTAGGAAGTCCTCTTGCAATTGGAATTGGAGAAAATAATAAAGAATTTTTTATAGCATCTGACGCTTCTCCATTTATTGAATATACAAAAGATGCCATTTATTTAGATGATGAAGAATTAGCTATAATTAAGCTTGGTAAAAATATTAGAGTTCGAAAAATTAACGATGATTCTTTTGTTGAACCATATATTCAAGAGTTAAAACTTAATTTAGAACAAATAGAAAAAGGTGGTTACGATCATTTCATGTTAAAAGAGATTCATGAGCAACCACATGCAATTTTGGACACCTATAGAGGGCGACTTTTAGCAGATAAAGGCATTATTAAAATGGGTAGTGTAGATAACAACATTACTAAGTTTTTAAGCGCAAAACGTATTATTATAGTTGCTTGTGGAACGTCTTGGCACGCTGGTTTGGTTGGAGAATATCTAATTGAAGAATTTGCTAGAATTCCTGTTGAAGTTGAATACGCATCAGAATTTAGATATAGAAATCCAATAATAAATAAAGATGATATTGTAATCGCTATTTCTCAATCTGGAGAAACCGCAGATACCTTGGCTGCTATTAAATTGGCAAAAGCAAATGGTGCTTTTGTTTTTGGAATTTGTAATGTTGTAGGTTCTTCAATTGCCAGAGAAACAGATTCTGGGGCTTATACACACGCAGGTCCAGAAATTGGTGTAGCTTCTACAAAAGCATTTACCACACAAATAACTGTGCTTTCATTAATAGCTCTAAAATTAGGTAATTTAAAAGGAGAACTTTCTAATGCTAAGTTTAATAATTTCCTACAAGAATTAAAAATAATACCTTCAAAAGTAACAGAAGTATTAAAAATTAATGCTGAAATTGAAAAAATAGCCGCTATTTATAAAGATGCGCCAAACTGTTTATATTTAGGTAGAGGATTTAACTTTCCTGTTGCCTTAGAAGGTGCTTTAAAACTAAAAGAAATCTCTTATATTCACGCTGAAGGCTATCCAGCAGCTGAAATGAAACACGGCCCTATTGCTTTAATTGATGCTTCTATGCCTGTAATTGTAATTGCTACTAAAAAAGGACATTACGATAAAGTTGTAAGCAATATTCAAGAAATTAAATCTAGAAAAGGAAAAATTATTGCTATTGTTACCAAAGGAGATACTGTTGTAAAAGAAATTGCAGATCACGTAATTGAAATTCCAGAGACTGAAGAAGCATTTACGCCGTTATTAACCACAATTCCTTTACAATTATTGTCTTATTATATTGCAGTAATGCGAAATTGTAATGTAGATCAGCCTCGTAATTTAGCGAAGTCTGTAACTGTAGAATAATTTTACTAAACCTAAATTTCTTTTAAAGCATTAGCATAAATCCAGCCAGTTTTACCATCGGCTATTTTAATTTTTTTCCAATTATCTAGTACGTCTAAAACAACAACTTTAGTGCCTTCGTGTAATTCAAAAATTTCATCGCTACTAGTAGAAGGTGCATTCATTATTTCAACTTTTGGAGAGAAAATAATTGCAATCTTATTTTTTTGAACCGTTTTATAGTTATTAAAGGCAAAAAATACGGTTACTATTAAAACAAAAACAGCAAAAATACTGGTGTTAAAATAAAATAATTTCTTTGTTGATGAAGTTGAAAAATAATACAATAAAAACAATAAAGAAGCTAAAAATGAAGCCATTACTGCTATAATTGCCCATGTATCAAAAGGTAATTGTTGAATTATATTTGCAGAAAATCGCTGCAGAAAAGTTTTTGGTAATTCTTCAATAACATCAATAGTCATTCTTTTTGCAAACGCCAAATTTGCACTAGCATCTGCATTTGCAGGATTTACTTTTAAGGCTTTTTCATAATAATAAATTGCAGGTGCAACTTTATTCATTTTATAATAACAATTTGCAATGTTAAAATACAAATCGTCGCTTTCCATTCCTTGTTCTTCAATTGCCAAATAAACGCCAACGGCTCTGCTATAATTTTCTTCTTTATAAAACGTATTTCCTTCAGCGAATAATTTATTTACTTCTTGCGAATACGTAAGTGCGCTAAATAATATCAACAGTATGCTAATTACCTTTTTCATATTATAATTGCTTATCTATATTGGTTATTACTTCTTTTGCTTTTTCAAATTCCCGTTCCATCATTACATTTGTTGTAGGTGTATAACGTGCAAAATCGCAATCGTTTAATACTTCTACAAACTGTTTAATAGTTGTATCATTAACGTTCTTTTTTGTTAATATTTCTGAAATTCTTTCTTTGGAAATTTCAGAAGTTTCTACGTGTAATTTTGCTTTCAGAAAATTATGCAATGCTTTTTCAAGTGCTATATAAAATGGCTCTTGATTTCCTAGTTGTTTTTTAGCTTCAGATAAATATTTTTTCGCCAATCTATCTGCTTTTCTAATTTTATTTCCAAAAACATCACCTGCGCGTTGTGCGCGTTTTTTTCCGATTATGATTGCAATTGGAATTGCTAAAAACGGTAGAAACAACAATAAATAAAATAAGTCTGAATTTAAAAACTCCGATTTAATTTTAGGCTCTAAATCTGCATCTAAGGCAATAAATCTAAAATTATTACCTGTTGCGACCACATGTTGCTTTGGTGTTGTAGCTGCGTTATTATTGCCTGCTGATGGCAATTCTTTACCTTCGGTTACATCTACAATTGTTGCAGGAGCAGTAATAGTTATATATTTTTCTTCTGTTGGATTAAAGTAAGAAAATGCTACTTCTGGTATTTTGTATTTTCCTTTGTATTGAGGTACAACCGTGTAAATATCTGAAATAGTTCCACGCAGCCCTGTTAAAGATGTTGTTACTTGTTCTTTATGTTCAGGAGTATATACTTCTAATTCTGCAGGTGTAACTATTTTAGGAATTTCAAATAATTTTAAATTCCCTTTTCCTGAAACTTTTACTGTTAATTGTGCAGCATCATTTGCTTTTAGTACGTTTTTATTTGCTTTAATCTCAAAGTCAAATTCTCCTACAGCACCGGCAAAATCTATTGGTTTACCTTGTTCTGGCAATTGTTTAACGTTTACAGTTCTAATGGCAGATGCTGTTGCGTAGTTAATGTTTTTAGTAATCATATTACCAAAAAAATCGCCCCTTCCTGTTGGAATACCAACAGAGAAATCCATTTTTATAGGTTCAATTTTTAATTTTCCATCTCTTTGCGGAATTAAAACAGCACGTTTTAAAACAATGTATCTGTAATCTTCCCCATTGTATTTACCTTTTTTAACATTGATATCCTTTACCTCAATATCCTGGTTCCAGAAACCATTATATTGTGGAGATTCACTTACACGCCAATCGTTTACACTAATATTTTCACTGACAAAAAGTTTGTAAACAACATAAATTCCTTCACCAACATAAGGATTTAAATTTGAAACCTCAGCTACCAAATGTATGTTTTGTTGCGCAATAAATTCCGGATTATTTGGATCTTTAGGAATTTCTACTGCATCAACAACCGTAATTTTAATTGCATTGGATTTTACAATCTGATCATTATATTCTATTTCAGCTGGTGCAATTAAAAATTCACCTTCTTTTTTTGGTTCAAGAATATAAATATAAGATTGTGCATAACTAGCTTTTCCATTTATCCAAGATTGATTTACTGATGAACTTGGACCACCAACCACTTTAAAATTGGTAAATGGTGGGGCTTTAAAATTATCGGCACCTTGCTTATTTACTGTAAAAACAATTCTAAATCTTTGATTTACACCTAATTTATCTTTACTAACAGTTGTTTTAAGCTCTATTTGAGCAAATAAAACCTGCGAGGTAAATATTAAAATAGTTACTATGTAAAACTTTAATAATTTCATCTGTTAATATTTATTGTCATTTTTTGGTCAGATGAAACATCTTAGCCAATAAACTCTATATTCTAATAAAGTTTAGCATTAGAGGTTTCATTTTAATTACCAGTCTTTTTCTTGTTTAACTTTTTTTCCTTTTGCTTTTTCAGCATTTAATTTTTTCTGAGTTTTATTTTCTTCATTATTCATGGCTTCTAACAACTGTTTCATTTGCTCAGGTGTTAATTGATTTGGACGTGGTTTTTGATCTTGTTTTTTCTTTTCATCTTTCTTTTCATCATTCTTTTTTGGATCTCCTTTATCATCTTCTTTATCTTCTCCTTTGTCTTTTTCGTCTTTATTATCGTCTTTCTTTTCGTCGTCTCCCCCTTCTTTATCTTTGTTTTTGTCGTCTTTATTATCCTGGTTATCCTGGTTATCTTTATTATCCTTATTATCTTTGTTATCCTTATTTTGCTGCTCTTCTAATAATTTTTGGGCTAGAGCTAAATTATAACGTGTTTCATCGTCTTTAGAGTTATTTCTCATAGCATTTTTATAAGCTGCAACAGCTTTATCGTATTGCTTTTCGTTCATAAAAGCATTTCCCATATTATGATAGGTTTCTGCTTTACTCATTTTATCAGTTGCTGTTTTTTCAACCAATTCGAATTGAGCAACGGCTTCTTTATTTCTATTTTGCTGATAAATTGCATTTCCTAAATTATAAGAAGCTTTTGGATAATTTGGATTTTTAGAAAGTGCTTTTTTATAAGCAACTTCTGCTTCATCAAATTTTAATTGATTGTATAATTTGTTTCCTTCTCTAACATCTTCTCGTGCTTCACGCTCTAGCTGTTCGGGATTTTTCTGTTGAGAAAAAACCAAGCTTGTAAAACATAACAATATAAGTACGAATCTATTCTTCATTCTTTTCAGTTTGATTAAATAAATTTAATTTTTGTATCCAGGTTGTTTTCTTTTCCAGCAATAATACATCTATTATAAGAAATAATAGTCCAATACCTAAAAACCACTGGAATTGGTCTTTAAAATCTGCGAATTTCTTTGTTTCAAATTCGCTTTTTTCAGCTTTTAATAATATATCTTCAATAGTATCTATGGTTTCTAGCGTTTTGTTTCCGCTTATGTATTTTCCATTTCCTTCATCTGCAATATCTTTTAAAATAGTTTCAACCATTTTAGTAATAACAACTTCACCTTTATTGTCTTTTTTATAGCTAACAACAGCTCCATTATTTTTTATTGGAATTGGCGCTCCTTTTTCTGTTCCAACTCCAACAGTATAAATTTTAATACCTTGTTTTGTTGCGTCTTTTGCTAAAGAAATTGTGTTTTCTTCATGGTCTTCACCGTCTGAAACTATAAATAAAAATCGGTTGGTTTGTTCATCATTATCAAAATACGTTATCCCGAGTTCTATAGCGTCGTTTATTGCAGTTCCCTGACTTGAAACCATATTTGGATCTGCATTTTGCAAAAACATTTTTGCTGCTGCATGGTCTGTTGTAATTGGTAATAACGGATAAGAATTACCTGCATAAATAATAATACCAATTCTATCGCTTCCCAAATTTTCTATTACTCTGGTTATAATTTGTTTCGCTTTATCTAAACGGCTTGGCGCAATATCTTCCGCTAACATACTTTTAGAAACATCTAATGCAAAAACTATATCTACACCTTCTCTTTTAACTGTTTCTAATTTTGTTCCCATTTTTGGGTTTGTTAAAGACAGTACTAGAAAAGCGAATCCTAAACAAATAACAGTAATTTTTAAAAATGATTTAAAACTAGATTTTTCGGGACTTAGTTTTTCAAAAAGTTTTTTATCTGCAAAGTGTTTTTGGGTTCTTTTTTTCCACCAAAGCACCAACAAAAACAGTACAAATATTACTGGAATAATTGCTAAGTACATAAAATATGATGGTTCTTCTATTTGATACATTATCTTTTATAGTTTAAAGGTTGAATAGTTTAATGGCTTATGGTCTAATTTGTACTTTTCGTAAAGCATTTAACAATCTCGATATTTTACCTACTTCAACTCTTAGTTTATCATAATTTTCTTCAGAAATAAGATTTAGTTCTTTTGATATAATTAATTGATTTAAAACTTCCATTAAAGAACTATAAGCCATTGTTGTAAAATGAGCTTTATCTTTATTGGTTTGTCTTGAAGTTCCTTCTGCTAAATTAGATGCAATTGAAACTGATGCTCTTCTCAACTGACTTACCAATCCAAATTTTTCATTTTCTGGAAAATTAGTTGTTAATTGATATATTGTTTTTGATAAATCAACTGAACATTTCCAAACTTCTAATTTTTCAAATGAAAATTCATACTTCATAACTTTTACACTTTTCAACTAATAAACCTATAAACTAATTTATATAAAACTTTTAAATAGTGTGTTTTTTAATAAAACTTCTATTAAAATTAAGAATCCTGCCAAGAGCACTAAAAATCTATATTTTTCCTGATAATTATAATATTTAAATTCTTCAATTTCTGTTTTTTCAAGCTTATTTATTTCTTCATAAATAGCTTTTAATTTTGTGTTATCTGTTGCTCTAAAATACCGTCCTTCAGTTTCTTTTGCTATATATTGCAATAATTCTTCATCAATTTCTACAGGAGAACTTCTAAATAATAATTTTCCTGTTCTTGGGTCTTTTGCATACGGAAACGAGGCTGTTCCGTTGGTTCCTAAACCAATAGTATATACTTTTATTCCTAATCCAACAGCTAATTCTGTGGCCGTTTTCGGATCTACAAAACCTGTATTATTTACACCATCTGTTAGTAAAATTATAACCTTACTTTTTGCTTTACTTTCCTTTAATCTATTTACCGCAGAACCCAATCCCATTCCAATAGCTGTTCCGCCATCTAATTGTCCCCATTTTATATCTGAAATAGTGTTTCTTACTATTCTTTTATCGCTTGTAATAGGTGTTTGTGTAAAACTTTCACCTGCATACACAACAATTCCAATTCTATCATTAGGACGCTGATTTACAAATTCTGTAGCCACTTTTTTTAATGCTTCTAATCTGTTTGGTTTTAAATCGCGGGCCAACATACTTGCGGAAACATCAATTGCCATAACAATGTCTATCCCTTTGTTAGTTTTAGTTCTTTTACTTACTGAGACATTTCTTGGACGTGCTAAAGCAACTATTAATAATGTTAGTGCTACAAGTCTTAAAACATGTAAAAACGGTTTTAATTTTGATAGCGTTGAAGGTTTTACTTCAAAACCTTTTAAACTTGAAATTGTTAATGTTGCACTCTCTTTTTTTCTAACTAGAAAAAGCCAAATAGCGAGTATTGGTATTAAAACTAATAACCATAAAAACTGTGGATGTAAAAATTCAAAATTCTGAAACATACTTATTGTTTTAAGGATACTGATTTAATAATTCTATTCACTACACTTTCAGCTGAATCATCGCTCCATAAAGAAGAAACATATACTTGCCGCATTCCTTTTGTATCGGCAAAAAACAACATTGTTAATTTGTAATCTTCTTGTAATTGGGTTGCTTCATTTAATCGTTTATATTCTACTGATGCTTTTTTTCCCTTGATTCCATCAATTTTAATAGTTTCTTTTTTAATGTTGGTAAATCTGGTGCTTAATTGTTTTTCCATTCCATTAAGTGCTCCGTTAATACCT
>NZ_JBFLKT010000320.1:0-3943 GCF_040883305.1 Lutibacter sp. | reverse complement strand
TTTCAATTCCTTCTTCCGTTGGAATTTTATCTAAAAATGTGGCACAAGTTTTTTTGAAATCAAAATCTGTTTTGTTAATAAATGGGTTCGATTTAAACGCAGTTTCCAATTCTTTCTTTTTTAAAACTAACACTTTTATAGAATGCCCAAATTTGTTTCTAATCTCAGTCACTAATTTATTTTCAAGTTTTGAAGTGTTTAATTCTTCAGAAGAAAATATCACATTGCCACTTTGAATATAAGTTGTTATTTCACTAAAACCAATATTTGAAAAAAGTTGTTTTAGTTCAACCATTTTTATTTTGTTTTTTCCAGATACATTAATGCCACGAAGAAGTGCAATAAAAATATTCATTTATAAATCTTTAGTAAGTGATTTTACAATTTTGTTATCGGCTAAAAAAGCTTTTAAAACTACTTTAATTGCTGTATATGTTGGTATTGCCACAATCATTCCAGTAACACCAAATAAAATTCCAGCAATCATAATTACTAAAAATATTTCAAGCGGATGTGATTTTACACTATTTGAAAAAATTAAAGGCTGACTTAAAAAGTTGTCTATTAATTGTGCAATTACATAGCCAATCATTACATAAATTGTGGTTGGCAAAATAACCGATTGAAAATCTTGTCCTAAGTTACTACTCATAGATAAAAATAGCATTAAAACACCTCCAACCAAAGGTCCAATGTAAGGAATCAAATTTAAAAGTGCACATAAAAATGCAATAACTATGGCGTTTTCTATACCAAAAATAAGCAGTGTTATTGTGTAAATTACAAACAAAATGGTAATTTGAAAAACGAGTCCTATAAAATATCTTGATAATAAATGATTGATGACTGATAAAGAGCTTTTAAGTTTATTTTCGTTTTTATCATTCACTAAAATATAGATAGAGTTTTCCATAATTTCTGTATCTTTCATTAAAAAGAACGTAATAAAAAGCACTGAAAACAATCCGATGCTTAAACTCCCAAGTGTGCTAATTACAGAATTTAATAGATTAGGAATTGCAGTTATGTTTTTAAATAAATCGGCGTGTTTTATTTCATCTAAAACATTTATTCCCTTCGCTAAGAAATAATCGTTTAATTGAATTAATAAATTTTGAATATTTGTTTGAAGTTGATCTATATTTAATAATGATAAATTTTGTCCTTGTTCAATAATTAAAGGAATAAACATAGAAATTAATCCAGAAAGAATTCCAATAAATATGAACATTGTGAAAATTACGGCTAAAGTATTTGGAAATTTTAATCTTCTTCTTAAAAAGGAAATTATTGGGCTTCCGATTAATGCAATAACAACTGAGATTGCTATATATACCAAAATAGATTGTACTTCGTATAAAAAATACAGCAGCAAACAAACACCAATTATTATGGCAATTGCTTTTAATATTCCGTTTGTAATTGTATTTGATGTCAAATTCTTATTTTTTAATTTTAATAACGGCTCCATTTGGTGGAGACCAAATGTTTAGATTTACAGGGATTTCAAACTGATTTTCATTCGTTAATTCAGTAACCTCATTAACGTTATCAGTTTTAATTGTTCTTGCTGTTATGGCATCTTTTGAGACAAAAATCCATTTAAATTGATTAAAAGACCCAGAGTCTCTTGTCCATTCTTTAGTGTCATCATTTTTTCTAAGTGGTGCGCCCCAGCACCCTTCACCAACATAAATTGTTCCTTTTGGATCTCTTATAAAACCTTCATCACTTCCAGCACCAGTTGAAGGTTTAATAGGCCAGGTAGATTTAACAGAATGAGAATCACATTCAACAACGAGCTGAACATTGTTTTGGAAAAATATATTTGACCAATGTTGGTAGTGGTAATTACCTTCTTTTTTTCTTGAAACATGTGGTCGCATTGGTTTGTGGTATTGTGCAATCTTCCAAAGATCTTTTTTATTCGCTTTTAATTCGTTTTTAAGCCAATTAGTTTGACTTCCTGGAATTGCAATTTCAGAATTTAACGTATAAACCCTTAAAAATTGTTTTCCAAATGGAATGCTGTAATATACACTTTCTGAAGGGGTATCAAATAAATTATAAATACTTCTATTATCGCGTTCATGGTTTCCTCTGGCAGCAACAATAGGAAACATTCTGTTGTCTGAGGCAATTGTTAGCTGCCAATCGTTAAACCAGGTTTGCCATTCACTATCGGTATCACCAGAAGTCATATCACCTCCAAATAATACTGCAGTTGGTTTTAGTTTAGAAACTAATTTATTTGCATTTTGTCTTGGAATTTGGTTGTTTCTGGAATCTCCACCAGCAATAAAAGAAATGGACTCTTTGTTTTTTGGAGCAGTTTTAAACCAAAACCGTTCACTAGTTCCTTCGCTATCTTTAATAACAAAATAGTAAGCTTTATTAGGTTTTAGGTTTTTTAAACGAACAAAATTATTATGCATCCCTTTAAAATATATAGCTCTATCAACAGGTTGGCGGTTTTTGTAATTGGTGTAATTTACTCCAAAATCTGTTTCACCAAAATAAACAATAGGATTGTCTCCAGAAATTTGATTCCATCCAATTGTAATAGTTGTAGCTGGGTTATTTCTTATAATTAAGCGGTATTTATCATTTGCAGCATTTAATATAAAAGTGCTTAAAAATAAAAGGAAAATTATTTTTTTCATGAATCTAAAAGTTAATTTAATATGTATTACTAATAATCAGTAACGCTCAAAAGTATTATTATTTATTAATAGTATAAAATATTTTCCTCATTTATAAATTATATACTTGATATTTTAATAGTTTTGTAGTAATTTATGGAAAATGAGCTAAGATTAAGCAAGAGTTTTAAACTACTGAAAATTTCAGTAGTATTGGTGTTTTTAGGAAGAGCGTGGCAATTTATTTTTTGGGACGCTCCTTTTAGAACTTTTTTTTGGAATGAAAATTTATTAAAACCTTTTGTTGAAACTGTAATTGGAATTGATTGGCAAACGTATGCAAACTCTCCACAGTTAGATGTATTTATAGATTCGAGCGTTTTTGCTTTTGGAATCCTTTATTTATTAAGTGCCATTGGAGTAATTCTTTACTCAAAAATTGAAACAATAGCGAAGTCTATTATTTTTTTGGGAGGAATAGGATTGCTAATTTTAGCTTATTTATTAATGAGCGAGAAGTTTTATCAATTCAGCCAGTTTTTTGAATATAGTATTCAGTTTAGCATTCCTTTTATTTTTGTTTTCTATCATAAAGGATTTATTCAGAAACATTTAATTTTAATCTTGAAATTATTAATTGCTGCTGTTTTTATAGCACACGGATTGTATGCTGTTGGGTTTTATCCTATTCCGGGGCTTTTTCTAGGAATGGTAATAGATATTTTAGGTTTGACAGAACAAGGAGCCCGTAATTTTTTATTAATTGTTGGGGTTTTAGATTTTATAGGTGCAATGTTAATTTTTGTACCTAAAGTTGCCAAATATGCATTAATATATTTGGCTATTTGGGGATTCTTAACTTCGTTTGCAAGGTTAGTTGCTGGATTTTCCTTTGATTTTTTTTGGGAATTATTGCACCAAAATTTATTCGAAACAATTTACAGATTGCCACATGGTATTTTGCCAATAATTGTGCTGTTAAAATTGAAAAACAAATAGTTAAAACCCAACAGCTTTATCATCACCTCTTCGATCTGCACCGCCTTCTAATTTTCCATTTGGAAGTACTAAAATTGCATCTACTTTGCCAATAACTAGCGATTCTCGTTCAAATAATTCGTAGCCTAAATTTTGCAACTCATTTTTCGAAATACTATCAAAACCTTTTGGTTCCATTCTAATAACATCTGGCAACCATTGATGATGAAATCGTGCTGAATTTACGGCTTCTTGCATTCCCATGTTAAAATCAGTAACATTTAAAATGTTTTGTAAAACAGAAGTAATTATGGTTGAACCTC
>NZ_JBFLKT010000027.1:0-3495 GCF_040883305.1 Lutibacter sp. | reverse complement strand
TTCTTTTTACTTTCAGCTGCAATTGTTTCAATATACGTTGTAAAAACTTCATTAAATTTAGATGTTTCAGAAACGATTACTTCTGTAACTAATCATAAATACTTTAAAGTTTTTGATTGGGATTTTAATTCTGGATCTAACTTCTTTAAACAATTTATTTCAGGGTTTTTAATTGCAATTGCAATGATTGGATTAGATCAAAATATGATGCAAAAAACCCTTACTTGTAAAAATAAAAAAGAAGCCCAAAGAAATATTTTAACTTTTAGTATATTTTTAGCAATAGCTCAATTCTTGTTTTTAGGCCTTGGAGTAATGTTATATTTATATGCTGAAAAATTTGGCATTCAATTAGATACTTTAAATGGTAAATTTATTAATACTGATGATTTATTTCCAATGTTATCTCTAAATCACTTTGGAATTATAGCTAGCGTTAGTTTTATTTTAGGAATTACTGCAGCATCATTTTCAAGTGTAGATTCGTCGTTAACTGCTTTAACCACGTCTTTTACACATGATTTTTTAGACATTCAACATAAAAGTTCAAAAGAACAAAAACGATTAAAAAATAGTGTTTTATTAGGTTTTTCAATCGTAATTTTTATAATTATCATGCTATTCTCTGAAAGCAAAGGAGATGTAATTTCAACAATTTTTAAAGTAGCTGGCTATACTTATGGCCCATTATTAGGGCTTTACCTATTCGGTATTTTTACAAAAATAAAAATAAAAGATGCTGCAGTTCCATTTATATGTGTTATTATGCCTTTAATTACATATTATTTAAATCACCTTTTTATAACAAAATTTTCTTTTGATTTAGGATTTATGAACATATTGGTAAATGCACTTTTAACAATACTAAGTTTAATTATTGTAACAACTAAAAATGAAAAATAAACCAACAACAGAACAACCTTCTAATTACAATAACCTTGAAAAAATGAGTACTTTACAGTTACTCTCCAATATAAATGCAGAAGATAAAACTGTTCCAAATGCTATTGAAAAAACCATTCCCTCAATTGAAAGATTAGTTGATGCTATCTATACTAAAATGAAAGATGGTGGTCGCCTTTTTTATATTGGAGCTGGTACAAGCGGAAGATTAGGTGTTTTAGACGCTTCAGAATGTCCACCAACATTTGGTGTTCCAGATAATTGGGTAATCGGCTTAATTGCTGGTGGCGATTTTGCACTTAGAAAAGCTGTTGAAAATGCCGAAGACAACACTACATTGGCTTGGGAAGATTTA
Organism: Lutibacter sp.; assembly: GCF_040883305.1. Taxonomy (GTDB): domain Bacteria; phylum Bacteroidota; class Bacteroidia; order Flavobacteriales; family Flavobacteriaceae; genus Lutibacter. The sequence continues at coordinate 2,237 of NZ_JBFLKT010000027.1, read as the reverse complement.
CAAAAATATAATATATCCGATAAGGATGTATTGGTTGGAATTGCCGCTTCTGGAACTACACCATATGTTATTGGTGGATTAAAAACCGCAAAAGAACATGGAATTATTACCGGCTGTATTGTTTGCAATACTAACAGTCCTGTTGCTAAAGTTGCTGACTATCCTGTGGAAATTGTTGTGGGACCAGAATTTGTTACTGGAAGTACTCGTATGAAATCTGGAACTGCTCAAAAGTTAGTTTTAAACATGTTAACAACTTCTGTAATGATTAAACTTGGAAGGGTTAAAGACAATAAAATGGTTCATATGCAATTATCTAATGCAAAATTAGTAAATCGTGGTGTATTAATGCTAATGGATGAATTACACATCAATCAAGAATTGGCTTCCAAATTACTAGAACAACATAAAAGTGTAAAAAATGCATTAGACGCATATAAAAGTTAAATCTTATATAATGAAAAATAGCACAAAATACTGTATTGGTGTAATGAGCGGCACATCTTTAGATGGACTAGATATTGCTTATATTAAACTTCATTTTGAAACTTCTTTTCAGTTTGAAATTCTTAAAGCAGTTACAATTCCATATCATCCAGATTGGAAAAATGCACTAAAAAATGGATTTCATTTATCTGGTGAAGTACTTACTAAACTCGATACAGATTATGGAATATATTTAGGCAATACTTTAAAAACTTTTATTGAAGATAATACTATTGAAAATTTAGACTTTATAGCTTCACATGGACATACAATTTACCACAATCCTGCTGAACACTATACACTTCAAATTGGAAATGGCCCATATATTAATACAATTACTGGTGTTAAAACAATTTGTGATTTTCGCACACAAGATGTTGCCCTTGGTGGCCAAGGTGCTCCACTAGTTCCAATTGGAGATTCATTATTATTTTCACAATATGATTATTGCTTAAATTTAGGTGGGTTTTCAAATATTTCAATGAGAGAAAATAAACAACGAATTGCATTTGACATTTGTCCTGTAAATATTGTATTAAATCATTATGTAAATTCTTTAAATCTAGAATATGACAACAATGGCGAAATTGCTTCAACTGGCAGAATTGAAGTAAATTTATTAAATGAATTAAATGGGTTACCTTTTTATAACGATTCTAAACCAAAATCTTTAGGTTACGAATTTATTATAGAAACCATATTTCCAATAATTGATAAATACAACCTAGAGATAAATGATATATTAAGAACCTTTGTTGAACATATAGCAATCCAAATAGCTAAAAAAACGGATTCTAATCCTTCTAAAAAAATGCTTATTGCTGGAGGAGGTGCATATAATGGTTTTCTTATTGAAAAATTGAAATCCTATACTAATACACAATTAGTAATACCTACAGATGCCATTATTAACTATAAAGAAGCATTAGTATTTGCTTTACTCGGTTATTTAAAAAATGAAGATAAAGACAACTGCCTAAAAAGTGTTACTGGAGCGAGTAAGAATCACAGTAGCGGAATTATTTATAATGCTTAATTCATTTATTTATGTCTTCCAAAACAATAGACCTAAACAAAATCTCCAATTTATTAACTGGAGAAGTTTTTTTTGATAATTTACATAAAAATATATATGCTACAGATGCATCAGTATATAGAAAAATTCCACTTGGTGTTGCGTACCCAAAAAACACCGATGATTTAAAAACACTTATTAGTTTTGCGACAGAAAACAACATCACACTAATTCCTAGAGCTGCTGGAACATCTTTAGCAGGCCAATGTGTTGGAGATGGCTTAGTTGTTGATATTTCAAAATATTTTACTAAAATTGTAGCTTTTAACGAATACAAAAAAACAGTTACAGTACAAGCAGGGGTAGTTAGAGATCAATTAAATGATTTTCTAAAACCATACGGATTATTTTTTGGACCAAACACTTCTACAAGCAACAGATGTACAATTGGAGGTATGGTTGGAAACAATTCCTCAGGAACAACTTCTATAAAATATGGTGTTACCAGAGATAAAGTACTCGAATTAAAAACAATTTTAAGTGATGGTTCAGAAGCTATTTTTAACGCATTAAGCGCTGAAGAATTCTTACTGAAAAAAACTGGAAACTCACTAGAAAACAATATTTACACTACTATTTTTAATGAATTAAATAACAAAGCTACACAGCAAGAAATAAAAAAAGAATTTCCTAAAAAAAGTATTCATAGAAGAAATAACGGTTACCCAATTGATGA
>NZ_JBFLKT010000319.1:0-2724 GCF_040883305.1 Lutibacter sp. | reverse complement strand
TGGATTTGCTAATGTATTAGATGCTGCCCAATAATTAGAAACTCCGTTTATATATGTTGTAGTTTTCGATTCAAAATTTTGAACTGTTTGTCCTGATGGTATATTATTATTACCTGCTTGTCCATAACTCAACCTAAGCTTTAATGAATTTACCCAAGAAACATCTTTTAGAAAATCTTCCTCTTGCATTTTCCAAGCTATAGCTGCTGAAGGAAAATAACCCCAACGATTATCACCTAAAAATTTACTTGAACCATCCGCACGAAAGGTTGCCGTTAACAAATAACGATCGTTATAACCATAATTTACACGACCAAAAAACGATAATAATTTATCCTCTGGACTATAATAATTATCAACTGAAATTGGTACACCTTGACTCGTTAAGTTTCTAGAAGTGTCAAAGTCAAAAAACTTTGGAAAACCTTGAATTTCAGTAGTTACCTCATTGGTTTTAGAAACTATCATTTCTTCCCCTAAAAGAACTTTTAAGCTATGTTTTTCATCCAATATTTTACTGAAATCAAAATTAAAAGTATTTGCATTTCTAAAACGTTCTCTTTTTTCGTCACTAAATAACAAAGATGGTAATCCTTGATTTTCAGCAGCAGGTCTGTTACTTGCATAATATGTAGAACGCCCATAGAAACGGTAATCTAAATTATTATAATTATCTAAACCTAAATCAGTTTTAAATTGAAGGTTTTCAATTATTTTCCAAGAAAAACTTCCAAGCACATTGTAATTTTTTCTAAGTTTTTTACGTTGATTATCATCAACAGCAACAAACGGATTTACTAAATAACTTGAAAGTGCTTCATCTGTATTTGTAGTTGTTAAACCTGGTAATGGAATTGGTGAATAACCAACACTATGTCTAAGACGTGCATCTGCAGAAGAAACTTCATTTTGCTCATTTGCTCCACCTCCATTTATTTCAGTATCTGAATAACGTATTGTAAATGATAAATCAATTTTATCGCTTGCTTTACTTTTTAATGCTAAAGACAAGTTATCCCTTTTAAAATCTGAACCTAACATAATGGTTTTTGCGTCATAACGTGCGTAGTTAAAATTGAAATTAATTTTATCAGAACCACCGCGAATTCCTAAATCGTTACTCATCGTTTCACCTAATTGACCATAAATCTGTTTTTGCCAATTATTTCCAATCATTCCAGCATATTGATCATAATCTTGCCATTGGCCAAAATATTTTTCATAAGAATCTAAATCATCTGGATTATCTAATAACGCATATTCATATTGCCATTTTACAAAATCTTCTGGTTCTTGCACATCAATGGTTTTTGCAATTTTACTTACTCCATAAAAAGCATTAAAATTTACTTGAACTTTACCATCTATACCACTTTTAGTAGTTATAATAATAACCCCATTTGCACCTCTAGAACCGTAAATAGCAGTAGATGAAGCATCTTTTAAAACTGTAATGTTTTCAATATCGGCAGGTGAAACATCACTCATGCTGTTTACAGGAAAACCATCAACAATAATTAATGGAGAACTATCTTGGGTTAAAGATCCTCCACCTCTAATCCTAATTTTAATTTCTGCATCAGGAGAACCTTCTGAAGAAGTAACTTGTACCCCAGCCATACGACCTTGTAAAGCTTCAGCAACATTTGAAACAGATTGCTTTTTTAAATCATCACCGGAAACCGCAACAACTGAACCAGTTAAATCTGACTTACGTGTTGACCCGTAACCAATAACTACAATTTCTTCAAGAGCTTCTAAATTTGCTTTTAGCACAACATTAACTGAAGTTTTACCTGCCACATTTATTTCCTGTGTCTCAAAACCAAGGTAGCTTATAACTAAAATTGCATTAGCATTTGATACTTTAATAGTAAAATTACCATCAAAATCAGTTGAAGCTCCATTGTTTGTTCCCTTTTCTAAAATATTTACTCCAGGCAATGGTCCTCCAGATACCTCAGTAACAACTCCACTTACAGTAGATCCGCCTTGGGCATAAAGTGTATTCCCCAAAAACAAGGTCATAAAAATTAAAAATGTAAAACTACATTTTAATAATTTTTTTAATAAACGTTTGATATTCATAATTTGTTTCTATTTGGTTATTGTTTAATTAATTATTGTTTGTCATTAGTTCTCCATTTATATATGTATCTATAAAATTTATATTCTTTACATTTTCAAGTAAATATGGTTCCTTCACTTTTTCTATAATCACATTTTTTAAAGTAATATTTTGAATAGGTAACTCTTTGTAACCTTGCGCTAAAATGCCATATTTACCGCCATTTTTAACTTTTATGTTTTCTAAATAAATATTTTTTACCTCAGGCATAAAATCTCCTTCTTGCTTACCATAAATACCATAAAACATGTTAATTTTTAAAACAGCCTCTTTTACTTGTCCTACTTCAATATTTCTAACATATACATTCTCCACAACTCCACCTCTTTTTGTATTTGATTTTATTCTAATAGCTCTGTCAAGATTAGGACTGTCCATTACACAATTTTCAACAAATACATTTTTTACCCCTGCAGAAATTTCACTTCCCATTACAACCCCTCCATGACCATCAATCATTTTACAATTTTGAACTACAATATTTTCACTTTTAATAGCTACTCTTCTACCATCTCCATTTCTTCCAGATTTTATTGCAACGCAATCATCTCCTGTATTAAATGTACAATTGCGTATAATCACATTTTTTGAATATT
>NZ_JBFLKT010000318.1:0-4165 GCF_040883305.1 Lutibacter sp. | reverse complement strand
TTAAACTTAACGAATCTGGAAGTTTTACAACTGGTTTTTGGGGAGGAATGGCAATGTCAAATGATAATGATGGAACGCATTATAAAGAGATAAACTATTATATGCAATATGCTAAAAATGGTTTCTCAATTGGATTATGGGATTTATTTAACACAAGAGGAGTTGCAAGTCCAGATGTGTGGGATTATAAGAAAGAAACATCAGGCCATTTATTAGATTTAAGAACATCATATAATTTTGGAGAAAGTTTCCCTTTAACTTTAGAAGCAGATTTTTTATTATTTGGTAGCGGAGATTCACAATTAGATTCAAACGGAGATTTTGAACAACGTACTTCTTCATATGTACAACTTTCTTATCCTTTAGTTAGTGATTCAAAAGTTAATGTAACTGGTTATGTCGGTGCTGGTTTCTCATTAAATGGAGATACCCATTTATATGGAAATGGAAAAGAAAATTTTGATATTGTGAATATTGGTTTTACAGCTTCTAAAACATTAAATTTATCTAATTTAACTATACCTCTTTCTGCAACTACAATGTGGAATCCATCGAATAAAATAGCTAGAGTTCAATTAGCAGTTACTTTATTCTAATTAGAAAATATTTACACAGAGTTCTTTATTTTTACATAACCCATAATTATAACAAAACAATTATAATTATGGGTTTTTTATATAAGAAAGTTAAATTGGGTCAATTTGTTTCCGTGCCTTATTTCTTTTTTTTGTTGGTTTTTAACTTAAACTGTGCTATTTTTAAACAAAATCCAAGATTTAGTCGCAATTTCTTCAGTCCTTTGCTCAACGTGCGTAGATCCTGCCCAAGGGTCAATTGTTTTTAATATTCCGGTTTCTTCTTCAAAAAACAAATGCTTTTTATCTTTTGAAATAACACACTGGCAACCTCCTGAAATGGCTTGAAAAGCATCAAAAGAAGTCTCAATTGTAGCATTTATATGTAATGCAAATGAGGATTGATTTTTTGGATTGAATTGCTTTATTAGTTTTGACCAAAGCATTCTAGCAGCACGTAATTTTGCAATTTCATCAAAATGGTTATTTCCGATTATTGTTTCAAAAGTTAATTTAGAAACAATGTTGTCAATTGTAGCATTTGCGTCAATTCCTTTTTGAATGTAGTTTAAGGATTCAGCTAAAAAAATTGATAATTCAACTTCGGGAGTTGTGTTTTCTTTAGAAAAAGTGTGAGTTGTGATTTTAGTTTTTAACGGAGTTTGAAAATACATAGTTGCATATATTCCCCTTAAATTTGGTGCAACACCTGCAATTGAATATTCATGTTCAAAAATTGTATCTTTTTTATTTTGAACCGTAATTTCTAAATTTGAAAAATCTTTACGCTTCATCTTTTATTCTTTTTTGTTCCAACTTTTTAGCTAACCTTTTTGGTGTTATTGGAATGATTAAAGTTTTGTAAGATGTGCCTTTTAAAGAAGGGTTTATTTGTAAGTCCTCTTTGGAATCAAATTCATTAGAATATTTATTAGTTCCTAATAAAACGAGATTACCAGCATCAAATTGAGCTTGCTCTTTTTGAGCATTTTCTTTTATTTTTCGCTGAATGGTTCCTTCTTTAAGTTGACTTAAAAAACCGCCACTTCTTTCAATATCTTTAAAAATAATTAGGGCTTTTTCGGCAAGTTGTTTGGTTAAATATTCAATATAATACGACTCTGTTGCAATATGTTGAGCATTTTTAAAGGAAAGTTTGTCCATCAAAACTAGTTGCTGATTCTCAACAAATTCACCAGACGTAAAATTAGTTGCAATTGTAGTGGAGCCTCCTAAAATAGCACTCATACTTTCTGCAGTTGTGCGCAAAGTATTTATAGTTGCACCAAATAAAGTTTTATTTCTTAAGCTTGGTTCGGTGTAAATTTTTGCAATTGCTGTTGTGTTATATTCACCTAAAATTAAATTATACAAATAACGGAAAGCTCTGATTTTGGCAATTTCAAAAAAGTAGTTACTTCCAGTAGCAAATTTAAACTGAATTCTATTCGCTATTTCATCTCCAAAAACTGTTAAGTATTCATTTGTGTGTGCTAAAGCGTAAGCGATTTGTTGCACAGTATTTGCACCAGCATTTTGATAAATTGTTGTATCAATGCTTATTATAAATGAATCAGAATTATCTTTTATTAGATTTTTAAGTATGCTATTATCTTTTTTTAACGATTTAAACCAATTGCCAGTTCTTGCTAAATTCCCAATAATATCAATATTAAAATAAGCTGTTTCATCTGCTAATTTTAGCACCAATTTATTGATAAAACCCTCATCTAAAAAGTTAAATTTAAAATGGAATTCAATATTTTTTTGTAGTAAATTATGAAATAATAATGTTGGATTAAATGGTTTTGAAGCTTCAAATAAAAGAGCAGTTGAGTCATTTTCTGTGGCCTTCAAAGCCTCAATATTAGCCATTTCTTCAGAAGAAATACTAATTTTAGTGCAAATTTTATAATCTTCTTTTGGAAGCGGAATAGTTAATTTTTCAAAAGTATCAAGATGATAAAATGGTGAGATGGTTATGCCTTCATTTGTTTTGGTTAGTAGTTTTTGATTATAATCAGCACCATCTAACTCAAACTGAATTTTTTGTTTCCAAGCTGCTGACGAACTTGGTGGAAATTCATTTATAAAAAAATTGGACATAGTTTTAAGTATTCAAAGAAAGATAATTTAAAATTAAAAATTACGTTATTTTTTTTCCAAAGTATCATATTGTATAATGTATATGTCTTCGTTTTCTTTTTTCATTTTATATTCTTCTCTCGCAAATTTTTCTAACTCTTCTTTATCATCAAGATTTTTTATTAACGCATCATCTTTTTTAATTTCCGATTTGTAATATTCTTTTTCACTATTCAGCTTTTCTATTTCTTTATTAAATTCTCTATGATTTAGCCAAGAGTTTTCATCAAAAAAAACCATCCAAACAATAAATGTTGCTAGAATTAACACATATTTATTGGTAATAATTTTTACAACTGGTTTATTTCGAAACTGCTTTAAAGTCATTAATTACAATTTATTACTTATAACGGTTCTAACGATATCTATTGCTACAGTATTGTATCTATCATTTGGAATAATAATATCCGCATAGTTTTTAGTTGGCTCAATAAACTGTTGATGCATAGGTTTTAACGTGTTTTGATATCTGGTTAATACCTCGTTTATATCTCTTCCACGCTCTTCAATATCGCGTCTAACTCTTCTAATTAAACGTTCATCTGTATCCGCGTGTACAAATATTTTAATATCGAAAATATCGCGTAATTCTTTATTGTTAAAAATTAAAATTCCTTCAACAATAACAACTTTTCTCGGATGTGTAATTAAAGCGTCTTTTGTTCGGTCATGTGTTACAAAAGAATAGACAGGTTGCTCAATAATTTCACCTTTACGCAGCGCATTTAAATGACTTACCAACAATTCAAAATCGATAGCTTTTGGGTGGTCAAAATTAATTTTTGTACGTTCTTCATAACTTAATTCATGTGTTTCGTTGTAATACGAATCTTGCGAAATAACGCAAACTTCATCAGCAGGTAATTCGTTTAATATTTGATTTACAACGGTTGTTTTACCACTTCCTGTTCCGCCAGCAATTCCAATTATAAGCATGTAGTTTTTTTATAAATTTTTACAAATTTAGCGAATAATAAATAAGAATCTAAAATAGCGTATTGAAATTAAATAAAAAATAGCGATTCAAACAAATAAGAAGGTTTTAATCAACAAAATACTTATTTCTACTAAAATTAATATATGCAAAAAAATAAAATTATTAACTTTTATTAGCGTAATTTTTTACAAACTCATCAAAATTCATTGGCTCTAAATTTCTAAGCGAATAATGTTTTAAATACGTTTTGTAATCTTTTTGTGCAGTTTCATTTAGACCTTCTGTAATAGAAGAATTTAGTTGGGAAATAGAACTCATAATAATAGAATTTGGGGTTGTTATTATGTTATTAAATAAAGTTAAATGGTATTTTTTTATTTTAACTTTTTAAAGTTACAAAAATAAATATAATAAACAAATAAATACACTCAATATAGAACTTCAAATTTATTTTAAAAGTAAAAACCTTACTTTTAACATGTTAACTTGCTTTTTTCACCTTTATTTA
>NZ_JBFLKT010000317.1:0-10637 GCF_040883305.1 Lutibacter sp. | reverse complement strand
TACAGTCAATTAGAGAAAATTTATCCACAATTTAAATATGCTAGTCCAAAAGTTAAACATTCACTTTTTAGTGTACCATTAACCTATATGGGTTTTGGAGGTTATTTAAATCCGATTACTAATGAAGCGCAAGTAAATTCGCTAATTCCTAAAAATAATTACGCAGCTACTGTTTGCCATGAAGCTGCTCATCAAATTGGAATAGCTTCCGAAAGCGAAGCAAACTTTGTAGGTTATTTGGCAAGTACAAATTCTAATGATCCATTCTTTAAGTATTCTGGTTATTTAATGGCAATGCGTTATTGTATTTCTGAAGTTTATCGAAAAGATCCTGCAAGTTTTGAAGCACTAAAACCACTTATAAATAAAGGAATTTTAAAAGACATGCAGCAAAGTCAGAAATTTTGGGAATCGTATCAAAATTGGTCAGAAAAATATTTTAAAACTTTTTACGATAACTATTTAAAAGCCAACAAACAAGCAGATGGAATTAAAGGTTATAGTAAAATGGTAGTACTTTTAATTAATTACCATAAAAGTGTTGATTTTGTGTTGTAATTCTTTCATACCTGTGAAAACAGGTATCCATTCTATGTTATTTTAAACTCCTATTCTGTTCAGGTTGCTTGTTAATGTTTGGTAAGCCTAGCTACGGTGATTCTAAAGATTTTTCTATCTCCATAGAAATGACAAAGTGTGAACTAAAAAAACCTACCAGGTTTTTGAAATATGTTAGGTTAAATAAATTACTGCACTTTACTTTTTTTGAAATTTGCTCACTAACAACTAATTCATTTATCACTATCTTTGCAGCTTATTTTAATAACTATGCGGAAACAGATTTCGAGTGTACAGAATCCTTATATTAAAGAACTCTTTTTGTTAAAAGAAAAATCTCGCATCAGAAAAAAAACACAAACTTTCTTAATTGAAGGTTTGCGTGAAATTTCTTTAGCTTTAAAAGGTGGTTACACAATAAAAACTTTATTGATTGATTTGTCTATTATCGATGAACCAGCATTAAATAACTTGTTAGAAAGCACTTCTTTAGAAATAGAAGTTATTGAAATTACAAGCCAAATTCATCAAAAATTAGCAACTAGAACTACTACCGAAGGTGTTTTGGCAGTTGCAATTTCTAAGGATTTAGCATTAGATACTATTGAATTTAAAACTGAAAATCCATTTATATTAGTTGCAGAAGCACCTGAAAAACCGGGTAATATTGGCGCTTTGTTAAGAACTGCAGATGCTGCTGGAATTGATGCTGTTTTTATTGCAAATCCGAAAACAGATTTGTACAACCCAAATATTATTAGATCTAGTGTTGGATGTTTGTTTACAACAACTATTGCTACTGGAACAACTTCAGAAATAATTTCATTTTTAAAAGAAAGGAAAATTAATATTTATGGAGCAGCTCTTTCTGCATCAGTCGAATATCAAACAATCGATTTTAAAAAATCTGCAGCAATTGTTGTTGGAACTGAAGCTACAGGATTAACAAATGAATGGCTTGAAAACACAACAAAAAACATTATAATTCCAATGCGAGGTGCTATCGATTCTATGAATGTCTCTGTAAGCGCAGCAATTATTTTATTTGAAGCAGTAAGGCAACGAGTGTTACAACGTTAACTTAAAAATATAATTACACATTTAAACGATTCTACATAAATCATGACTCCACAATTACTTTTTTACATATTAATAGGAATAATTTTAGCGAAATTTTTATTTGACACTTTTTTAGATGCTCAAAATGCTAAACATTTTAATGATCCTATCCCTAAAGAATTAAAAGGAATTTATAATACTGAAGAATACGAAAAATCTCAAGCTTACAAAAAAGAAAATTATACGTTTTCGCTTATTACCAGTACTTTTTCGTTGGTGTTGACTTTATTATTTTTTATGTTTGATGGATTTGCATATGTAGATGAAATTGCAAGAAATATAACTGACAACACCATTTTAATTACACTAATTTTCTTTGGAATTATTTTATTTGCAAGCGATATTCTTACACTTCCTTTTTCGTATTATAAAACATTTGTCATTGAAGAAAAATTCGGATTTAATAAATCAACCTTAAAAACATTTATTTTCGATAAAATAAAAGGATGGTTGCTATTATTGATTATTGGAGGTGGAATTCTAGCATTATTAACTTGGTTTTATCAATTAACAACTACAAATTTTTGGTTATATGCTTGGGGATTAATCGCTGTTTTTACAGTATTTATGAATCTTTTCTATTCAAAATTAATTGTTCCTATTTTTAATAAACAAACAAGTTTAGAAGAAGGAGAATTGAAAACAGCCATCGATAATTTTGGAAAAAAAGTAGGATTTAAATTAGATAATATTTTTATAATTGACGGTTCTAAACGTTCTACAAAAGCAAATGCTTATTTTTCAGGTTTCGGTTCTCAAAAAAGAGTTACGTTATATGATACCCTAATCAACGATTTAGAAACAGATGAAATTGTTGCTGTTTTAGCACACGAAATCGGTCATTATACTAAAAAACATATTATTTATAATTTAATTTTATCGTTAATTTTAACCGGATTCACATTTTATATTTTATCACTTTTTATTGGAAATCAATTACTTTCACAAGCTTTGAAAGTTGAAATTACCAGTTTTCATATTGGTTTAATAGCTTTCGGTATTTTATATAGTCCTATTTCAGAAATTACTGGTTTCTTAATGAATATTATTTCAAGAAAGTTCGAATATGAGGCCGATGAATATGCTAAAAACAACTACAATGCAGCAGCATTAATCTCTTCATTAAAAAAATTATCAAAAAATAGTTTAAGCAATTTAACACCGAGTAATTTGTATGTTAAATTTCACTACTCGCACCCTACTCTTTTAGAACGAATTTTAAACTTAAAAAAATAAACTTAATACATTGTTTAATAATTTAAAAATACTATTTTTAAGCGATGACATACAACTTAAGCCAAGAAGAAGAAAATAAAGAAATAGCAAAACGATATAAAGATTTGCTTAAAGGTGCGTACCAAACTTTTACTGATACCGATAAAAAGGAAATTAGAAAGGCATTTGATATTGCATTAGAGGCACATAGTTCCCAAAGAAGAAAAACAGGAGAACCTTATATTTTTCATCCAATTGCAGTTGCAAAAATAGTAGCCTACGAAATTGGTTTAGATACTACTTCTATTGTTGCTGCATTATTGCATGATGTTGTTGAAGACACCGATTATACATTAGAAGATATTGAGCGTTTATTTGGAGAAAATGTTGCTAGAATTGTTAATGGCTTAACTAAAATATCGCATTTAAAAAAGGATCAAGATGCTTCTGTACAAGCTGAGAACTTTAGAAAAATGTTACTTACATTAAATGATGATGTTCGGGTTATTTTAATAAAAATTGCAGACAGGTTGCACAATATGCAAACTATGGATGCAATGCCACACGATAAACAAATAAAAATATCTTCTGAAACATTATACATTTACGCACCATTAGCACATAGACTTGGGCTTTACAATATAAAATCTGAACTCGAAAATCTAGGGTTAAAATACACAGAACCAGATGTTTATATCGACATTGCAAATAAGGTAACGCAAAGCAAGGAAGAACAGAAAATTTACATAGATACATTTACTGATATTATAAAAGAATCTTTAGATCAAGAAGGTTTTGAATATACAATTAAAGGGCGCAGAAAATCTATTTATTCTATCAGAAAAAAAATGCTTTCTCAAGGAGTTACTTATGATGAAATTTACGATAAATTTGCCATTAGAATTATTTATAAATCTACAGTAAAACAAGAAAAATTTGATGCCTGGAAAATATACTCCATTGTAACTGACCATTTTAGACCAAACCCAAGTAGATTAAGAGATTGGATTAGCCAACCTAAATCCACAGGATATGAATCACTTCATATTACCGTAATGGGCCCAAAAGGAAAATGGGTTGAAGTTCAAATTCGTTCAGAAAGAATGGATGAAATTGCTGAAAAAGGCTATGCAGCGCATTATAAGTATAAAAACCAAAGCGAACGAGAAACTGGTTTAGACGATTGGTTAAATAAAATTAAAGAATCTTTAGAAAATCCAGATGGTAACGCTATTGATTTTGTTGAAGATTTTAAGTTGAATTTGTACGCAAAAGAAATTTTTATTTTTACTCCAAATGGCGATTTAAAAGCACTTCCAAAACATGCAACTGCCCTTGATTTTGCTTTTTCAATTCACACACAAGTTGGGATGAATTGTAGAGGTGCAAAAATTAATGGAAAACTAAAACCAATTAGTCAAGAATTATATAGTGGTGATCAAGTAGAAATTATTACCGCTAAAAATCAAAAACCGAATATTGGTTGGTTAGATTTTGTTGTAACAGCTCGTGCTAGAACCAGGATAAAAAATGCTTTAAAAGAAGATCAAAAGAAAATTGCCGAAGAAGGTAAAGAAGTATTAACCCGAAAGCTTAAACATTTAAAAATAACTTTAAATGAAAAAGTGGTGAATGAATTGGTAGTATATTTTAAACTTAAAACCAGTTTAGATTTATTCTACAGAATGGGAAGTGGCGCTATAGACAACACCCAACTAAAAGATTTTATTTCAAAACGAAACAATGCTTTTGTTAGTTTCTTTAAAAATAGAATTAGAAGAAGCCCTAGCAAACAAGAAAATATTGATAAGGATGAAGTAATTGCAAATTACGATTCCTTGGTTTTTGGAGCTGAAGAGGAACGTTTAGAATATAAAATGTCTCAGTGCTGTAATCCAATACCAGGCGATAAAGTGTTTGGTTTTATTACTATAAATGATGGTATAAAAGTTCATAAAAAAGATTGTCCTAATGCCATAAGTCTGCAAGCAAATTATGCTTATAGAATACTTAGTGCTAAGTGGATAGATTCTACAAATCAAGAATTTAAGGCAATTTTAAAACTGCACGGCGTAGACCATGTGGGAATGGTTAATGAAATTACTGAGGTTATATCAAGAAATATGACAGTGAACATTCACAATTTAAATATTTCTGGAAACGATGGTATTTTTGAAGGTAGAATAACTGTAAGTGTTAAAAATAAATCGCAACTTCAAAAATTAAGTGATAGTATTAAAAAAATTGAAGGAATAGATAAGGTAGATAGAATTTATAAACATTAATTTATTCACAATTAAAGTTAATAAATATAAAAAAATCAAGTATTTTTTTTCAAAAAATAGACTTAACTTTGTTGTTTAATTTTTTTATTAAAATAAGGAACTTATGAGTGTTGAAAATCAGAAAATTGTAAAAAGCGTTTTTATTAAATTTCTAGAAACAAATCTTCATAGAAAAACTCCAGAGCGATTTGCAATTCTTCAAGAAATCTATGATTTAAATGATCATTTTGATGTGGAATCTTTATATATTCAAATGAAAAATAAAAATTATAGAGTCAGTAGAGCTACACTTTATAATACCATAGAATTACTGCTGGAATGTGGTTTGGTTAGAAAACACCAATTTGGACAAAGTCAAGCCCATTATGAAAAATGCTATTTTGACAAACAACACGATCATCTTATTTTAACAGATTCTGGAGAAGTTATTGAATTTTGTGACCCACGAGTTCAAATAATTAAAAAAACAATTGAAGATACTTTTAATGTAGAAATTCACAATCATTCGCTCTATTTCTACGGAACAAAAAAACAAAAGAAATAACTATCACTAACATATTATTAAGCAACACAACATGGCTGTAAATTTATTATTAGGACTACAATGGGGAGACGAAGGCAAAGGAAAAATTGTAGACGTACTTACTTCAAATTATGATATAATTGCTCGTTTTCAGGGTGGTCCAAACGCAGGGCATACTTTAATTTTTGATGGACATAAACATGTACTACATACAATTCCTTCTGGTATTTTTCATAAAAAAGCTATTAATGTAGTTGGAAATGGTGTTGTAATTGATCCTGTAATTTTTAAAAAAGAATTAGATAATTTATCACAATTCAATCTGGATTTTAAAACTAAATTATTAATTTCCAGAAAAGCACATTTAATTTTACCAACGCACCGTTTATTAGATGCCGCAAGTGAAGCGTCAAAAGGAAAAGCTAAAATAGGTTCAACTTTAAAAGGAATTGGTCCAACTTATATGGATAAAACTGGAAGAAATGGGATGCGTGTTGGAGATTTAGAATTAGCAGATTGGAAAGATAAATATGCAGCTTTAACAGAAAAGCACATTAGAATGATCGACTTTTTTAATGTTGATATTCAGTATAATTTAAAAGAATTAGAAACTGAATTTTTCAATGCAATTAAAGTTTTAAAAGAACTTACTTTTATAGATAGCGAAGAATACTTAAACAGTGCCATGAAAAATGGTAAAACAATTTTAGCCGAAGGAGCTCAAGGTTCTTTATTAGATGTTGATTTTGGAACGTATCCGTTTGTAACTTCGTCTACTACTACTGCTGCAGGTGCTTGCACTGGTTTAGGTGTTGCTCCAAATAAAATTGGTGATGTTTTCGGAATTTTTAAAGCCTATACAACACGTGTTGGTTCTGGTCCATTTCCTACCGAATTATTTGATGAAGATGGTGAAACAATGTCTAGAGTGGGACACGAATTTGGTGCAACAACAGGTCGTCCGCGTAGATGTGGATGGTTAGATTTAATCGCATTAAAATATGCTGTTGAAATTAATGGTGTTACACAATTAATGATGATGAAAGGCGATGTGCTTTCAGGATTTAAAACATTAAAAGCCTGTACTTCATATAATTATAACGGTACAGAAGTACACCACTTACCATATAATATTGAAGCGCATAATGTAACTCCAATTTATAAAGAATTTAAAGGTTGGAAGGAAGATTTAACTTCAATGACAAGTGAAGATACACTTCCAAAAGAATTGAAAGAGTATATTAAATTTATTGAAGATTTTGTTGATGTTCCTGTAAAGATTGTTTCTGTTGGACCTGATAGAAAACAAACAATAATTAGAAAATAATTAAAAGCTGTTTAAGAAGTTGAATTTTCGTTAGTGCACTGTCATTTCTGCCTTCGCAGGAATGACAAATAAGAATTTAATAAACTCTAACAACACAGATTTAATATTTTTTAGGCAGCTTTTTTTAACATACTATTATTAAGTTCCCTACTACTTTTTAGTTAGTTTTGTATTTAAACTTATACCACTTGAAAAATATAGTATTCATATTTATTTTACTCTTTAGTATTCAAGGATTTACTCAATCTAAGAAAATTAAAATTTTAAAAGCTGATAATACCATGGTTGATCCTAACTATCCTGGAGCAACTATATCTTTAGGAAATGTTTTTGTTGAGCACGAAGGCGCTACATTGCGTTGCGATAAAGCTTACATATATTCAGAAAAAGATCTTATTAAAGCTATGGGAAATGTTATTATCAATCAAGGTGATACCATAATTCAATATAGTAAATATGTAGATTATGATGCCAAAAAAAAGCTAGCAACTTCTTGGGGTGATGTTATTTTAAAGGATGAATTAATGATTCTTAAAACAGATACCCTTTATTTCGATAGAGAAAAACAACATTTATTTTATAAAAGTGGCGGAACAATAAAAGATACTACAAACCTACTTAAAAGTAGAATTGGAAATTATTATTTGCAAACCAATAAATTTCAAGCCTTTAATAAAGTAGATGTTACCAATAAAGACAGTAAATTAATTTCAGACCATTTAGATTATTATACAAGTACTGGAATAGCAGAATTATTTGGTCCTTCAACTATTACTAGCGAAGAAAATGCTATTTATACAGAAAAAGGACATCATAATACAAAAACTAACATCTCACACTTTTTAAAGAAATCGAAAATATTTTATGGTGATAGAACCATTTCAGGTGATAGTTTATACTACAATAGAAACATTGAGTTTGCATCAGCTACCGGAAACATTAAAGTATTAGATACTGTAAATGAAACTGTTATAAAAGGTGGTTATGCAGAGTATTTTAAGCTATTAGACTCTGTGTTTATTACAGACAAGGCGGTTGCAATTTCAGTAATGGAAAAAGACTCTATGTATATTCATGGAGATAAGTTAATGGTAACAGGTAAAACTGATGAAAGATTGATTAAAGCCTTTAATAGAGTTAAAATTTTTAAATCTGACTTACAAGGAAAATGCGATTCACTAATTACCAATGAAAAAACTGGAATTACTAAAATGTTTACAAAACCTGTGCTTTGGGCAGAAGGCAATCAAATAACAGGAGATACGATTCATTTTTTATCTAATATAAAAACAGAACAATTAGATTCTTTAAAAATCTTGAATAATGCTTTATTGGTTAAGAAAGATTCTGCTGGTTTCAGTCAACTTAAAGGCAAAAACATGTATGGAAAATTTAAAAACAATAACATAGAGTCTTTAGATGCCATTGGAAATAGCGAAACTCTATTTTTTTTAAGAGATGAAAATGATAAGCTTTTTGGAATTGATAAAAAACAATCTAGCGACCATATTTTAATTCTTTTTGAAAATGATGATGTAAAAAGTATCGATTATTATAAAGCAATAACAGGTAAAACCTACCCTCCTTCTGATTTTGAAAAATTGAGAGAAGAAGACAAATTTTTAACTGGATTTATTTGGAGGGAAGAAGAAAGACCTTTAACAAAAGATGGTATTTTTATAAAAGATGAAATGGCTATTGAAGTTCCTGAAAAATCAACAATTCCAAAAGAAAAACCTAAAGTAAAAAATCCTTTAATAAAAGAGCTTCCAAAAGAAAGAATTATGCGAAGACAATAAATTATTTTAGGAAAACCCATAAGATATTTAATTAAAAAAATAAAATTGAAAAAGCATTTTTTTAAACACCTAGCACAAACAAGTCCACATCCGTTAGCTTTAGAAATATCATATGCAAATGGGGCATATGTTTATGATTCTGATAAAAAAGCATATTTAGATTTTATTGCTGGAGTTTCTGCAAATACATTGGGGCACAATCATCCTAAAATTTCACAAGCCATTAAAAATCAAGTTGATGACTATACGCATGTAATGGTTTATGGCGAATTTATTCAGCAGCCACAAGTAGTACTTTGCAAATTGTTAGCAGATAATTTACCAGATAATTTAGAGACTGTTTATTTAACTAATTCTGGAACAGAAGCCACAGAAGGTGCTTTAAAATTAGCAAAACGTTTTACAGGACGAAGTGAGATTATTGCAGCCAAAAATGGATATCATGGCAATACACAAGGTGCCATGAGTGTTTGTGGAGCAGAAGCACAAAATAGTGCATTTAGACCTTTAATTCCTGGGATTAGATTTATCGAATTTAATAATAGTATAGATCTAAATAAAATCACTAATAAAACTGCTGCTGTAATTTTAGAAACCATACAAGGTGGTGCCGGATTTATTGAGCCTACAAATAACTATTTGCAAAAAGTATTAGACAAATGTAACAAAGTAGGCGCTTTGTTAATTTTAGATGAAATTCAATCTGGAATTGGTAGAACTGGAAAATTATTTGGTTTTGAAAATTACAATACAATTCCACATATTATTGTTGCAGGTAAAGGTTTAGGAGGCGGAATGCCAATTGGAGCATTTATTTCCTCTTTTAAAATAATGGATTGCTTAAAAGAACATCCTAAACTTGGACATATAACTACATTTGGCGGACATCCTGTAATTGCCGCTGCTGCAAATGCAACATTAAAAGAACTTTTAAGTGCTAACTTAATTGAAGAAACACTTATTAAAGAAACTTTAATTCGAAAATTATTAATACATCCGTTAATCACAGAAATAAGAGGAAAAGGATTAATGCTTGCTGCAATAGTTGAAACTAAAGAAATTGCTTCAAAAGTTATTTTAAAAAGTTTAGACAAAGGATTGCTCCTTTTTTGGTTGTTGTTTGAAGGAAAAGCGATTAGAATTACACCTCCCCTTACTATTACTAAAGATGAAATTTTTAAAGGTTGCAATATTATTATTGAATCTTTAAATGAAGTATTAGCTGATTATTAACAATTTACATTAACTTTATTTTAACAAAAAATAGACAGGTCACATTTTATTCGTTAAATATTTGTTAATATAGTACTATGCAATACATAATAGCGTAACAAAACTAAAATAGAAACGTCATTTAAGTGTAAGTAACTAATTAAAAACAAATATTATGAAAACTTTAAATATAACATTAACAGAGCAAAAAAAGAAAAAAGCAGTAATTATTAATTTTACAAATACAAAAAGAATCCAATGGGATAGATTTAGAAGATATGGATTTCACGCCTAATTATTTATCCGATTTCTAAAAACTATACGTATAAAATTTAAATAATAAACCTATAGAATCTAACTCTATAGGTTTTTTTAGTAACAAACAGAATAGAAAATTAATAAAATTAGTACAATAATTTTACAAAGTGCATTTTTAAAAATTAACTTATCAGATTATTTAGTACCACAAAACTCCATCCCTCTTTGGTACTCCAATCCAGGACCATCACAAGCATTCCAAGTTGAAACTAATTTATTTTCTTCCTCAAAAATTATTAAAACTTCTTTTAAATCTCCTGTGCAATTACTTATAATACCAG
>NZ_JBFLKT010000316.1:0-15593 GCF_040883305.1 Lutibacter sp. | reverse complement strand
ATCTTTATATAGTTTCGGTAGTAAATGGTTTGCCATCATTGTACCTGAAGTTCCAGCGCCTAAAATAAGTAAGTTTTTCATTTTTAATAGTTTAGTTTTATTTTTAATTTAAGACATATTGAAATAGTCTTTTAAATATTTAGTAAAGTTACTTTAGTTGCATAAACATTTTTATGATAAAAGTCAGATTACAATGTCACTTTAGTTACATATTAATATTAGTTAGGCAGTATTATTTAATGAAATTTCAACATTTAAATTTTAAAAAATATGATTACTTTTAGCCAAGAATTTAGAAAATATGTCAAATACGATTGAACAACAAATTAATGCGCTTAGAGATGAATTAAGAATGCATAATTATAATTACTATGTATTAGATGCACCTGTGATTTCTGATTATGAATTTGATATAAAGTTAAAAGAACTTGAAAAGTTAGAAACTGAAAATCCACAATTTTTTGACGCTAATTCTCCAACACAGCGAGTAGGTGGTTCAATTACTAAAAATTTTAATACAGTTGTTCATAAAAACAGAATGTATTCTTTGTCTAATTCTTATTCAAAAGAAGATTTAGAGGATTGGGAAAAAAGAATTAAAAAAATGCTGGGTTCAGAGGACGTTGAATATACATGTGAATTAAAATACGATGGAGCTTCTATAAATTTATCGTACCAAAATGGAAAATTAGTAAGTGCGGTAACTCGTGGAGATGGTTTTGAAGGTGATGAAGTAACTGCAAATATTAGAACAATAAAGTCTATTCCTTTGGTTTTAAAAGAATCATTTATTGATGATTTTGAGATTAGAGGTGAAATAATATTGCCTTTAGATGGTTTTAATAAAATGAACGAAGAACGCATTGATATTGGGGAAGAACCCTACAGAAATCCTAGAAATACTGCTAGTGGAAGTTTAAAATTGCAAGATAGTGGTGAGGTTGCCAAGCGTCCGTTAGATTGTTTATTGTATCATATTGTTTCTAATAAACATATAAAAGATACGCATTTTGAGACTTTAGAATTTGCAAGAGAATTGGGTTTTAAAGTTCCAAAAGCTATGGAAGTTTGCTCATCTATAAACCAGGTTTTTGATTTTATTGAAAAATGGAATATGGAACGCTTTAATTTACCCTATGAAACCGATGGAATTGTTGTTAAAGTAAATTTGTTAGCACAGCAAGAAGAATTAGGTTATACAGCAAAATCCCCACGTTGGGCAATTGCATATAAATTTAAAGCTGAGCAAGTAAGTACTGTTTTAAATGAAATTACCTACCAAGTTGGTAGAACGGGAGCAATTACTCCTGTGGCTAATTTAGAACCTGTACAACTTGCTGGAACTATTGTAAAAAGAGCCTCATTACACAATGCTGATCAAATTGAAAAATTAGATATTAGAGCAAGAGATACTGTTTATGTTGAAAAAGGAGGTGAAATTATTCCAAAAATTGTTGGTGTAGATTTAAGTAAAAGACCTTTAAATTCTGAACCTACAAATTATATCACTCATTGCCCAGATTGTAATACGGAATTGATTAGAAATGAGGGTGATGCCAAGCATTATTGCCCAAATGAGTACGGTTGTCCAACCCAAATTACTGGACGAATTCAGCATTTTATTAGCCGAAAAGCAATGAATATTGACGGTTTGGGAGCTGAAACTATTGAATTACTTTTTAAAGAAGGTTTAATTAATAATTATGCCGATTTGTATGAATTAAAAGAGCATCAGATTATTCCATTAGAACGTATGGCAGAAAAATCTGCTCAAAATATTATTGCAGGCATTAAAAACTCTAAAAATATTCCTTTTGAAAAAGTGCTATTTGCTTTGGGGATTAGATTTGTTGGTGAAACCGTAGCAAAAAAACTGGCAAAACATTTTAAATCTATAGATAATTTAATGAAAGCTACATTTGAAGAACTAGTCACCGTTGATGAAATAGGTGATAGAATAGCACAAAGTGTTATTGATTTTTCTTCAAACTTGGTTAATATTCAATTGGTGTCACGATTAAAATCGTATGGCGTTCAGTTAGAAATGTCGGCAGAATCGCAAGAGAATATTACAACAATTTTAAAAGATAAAATATTTGTAGTCTCTGGTGTTTTTACAATTTTTAATAGAAATGATTTAAAAAAATCTATAGAAGATAATGGAGGTAAAGTAGCAAGTTCTATTTCAAAAAAGACGACTTATGTTATTGCAGGTGAAAATATGGGGCCAAGCAAATTAGCAAAGGCAGAAACTTTAGGAATTCCAATTATTTCTGAAAGTGATTATTTAAAAATGTTGGAGTAATTTTTATTGAAAAAATGGTAGTGGATGGTAATTAAAAAAAGTCTGTCTAAAAGTTTTTAAAACATTTAGGCAGACTTTTATAGTAAGTATATTTAATTATTGAACTGGAATAAGTAATAGCACTTTGTCCCAATTAAATAAAATTCCGTTATCCTTATCAATAGAGAAAGTCATTTGTTCTGTACTTTTAGCAGCTGTATTAGCTCTTAATTTAATGCGTAACAAATCATTTTTCTCATTATATCCATTTGACCCCCACGCGTCATTTTTTTTACTAAAAATAACTATCCATTCACCTTCTTCAGAAGGAATTAAGAATAATCCATATTTTCCTGCCGGAACTGTTGCGTTTTTAATAGTAACTTCTTTACTAAAACTTACTGTAGTGTTTTCATTAGCACCAGCTCTCCAAACTTTATTATAAGGCACTAATTCTCCCCAAATAGTTCTTCCATTTACGCTTGGCGCGCCATAATCTACAGTTACGGCTACTTTTCCGATTGTTCCAGTAGCTTGTTTTCTAGGACTTTTTTGAGCAAATGTTATTGTTGCTACTAATAGAAATACAAGAGTTAATTTAAATTTTGTCATTATTTTTGCCATTTTGCAATTGATTCTTTATTCATTTTAACATAATCTGCATTGTTAGCTTTCATAGCACCTTCTAAAGATTTTTTAGCAGTTGCAATTGCTCCGGCTTTATCACCTAAATCAGCTTGAATTAAGCTCATTCTTCTTAAATACCAAAACGGAGGATTGTCTCCAGCAGTTGCTTTTTGCATCCAAGCCAACGCTTGTTTTAAATCTTTACCTTCTGCGTGGTAATAAGACGCTGCCTGAAAGTAATCGTTTCCAGATGGTCCAGCCATTACAGTTTCAATACTTTTAGAAGTAATTTTGTCTGTTGGAACTTCAAAAGTAACACCTACATAAACATTTTCCCAAAGCATTCCTAAAATAGCAGAACCTGTTTTTACATCATCAAAAGTTAGTGTGAAAGATTCGATAGACATCGGCATTTCTTCAACTTTAGCGGTAGTTTTTGCGGCAACTTTACTTTCATCCCATTTTTGAGGAGCTCCCCAATTGTTGGAATCGCTATAAAAAATCACATCCCAAGATGTTTCATTAGGAATTGTGAAAATTGCATATGTTCCTTTTTTCAATTCTTGGCCGTCGATAGTTACATTATCGCCAAAAGTTATTTTTGTATTGGCATTTGCACCAGTTCTCCAAACTTCTCCGTAAGGCACTAAATCTCCAAAAATTGTTCTACCTCGCATAGCAGGACGCGAGTATTCAACAGAAACGTCGGTTAAACCAACAACTTGTTCCATTTTTGCAGCAGGACTTGGCTGTGGTGTTTTAATTTGCGCATAAGATGTTGCTGTTAAACCAACAAATAATAGTAAGAGTGATAATTTTTTTAGCATAATAGTTCTATTTAAGTTTTGTAACAAATATAACTTATATAAACCCCTATAAACAAAGAGGTTTTAATTTTAACAAATTTTTAAGAAGAAGGTTTTAGAAATTTAACTGTATTTTTTCTTTCTGAAAGAGTTAAATGTAAGCCCAAAAACACCTAAAATAACCAAAGGAAAAAGGATATTAATTAACTGCCATTTAAAAGCTTCTTCATACGCTTTTTGTTTGTTTAAAAAGGCTATTTTTATGGTTTTGGAACGTAGGTTTATTAAACCAGAATCGTCTACTAAATAATTTATAGTATTTAGTAAAAAGTCTTTATTTCCGAAGCGTTGATTTGTAAACTTATGAACACCTAATTCAATAGGTTGTCCATTTACAATTTCATTTGCAATAATATCACCATCTGAAATTACAACGATTTTAGTAGCTGTGCCAATTTCTTTGTAATTAGCTAAATTAAAAGGTTTTACACGATTGTAGTATGCAGATTTAAAAGAGCCTTCAAGTAAAACAGCTAATGGTTTATCTCCGTTAGAAAAATTAGCAGGATCTGGTTTTTGACTGATGCTTTTTAATGAAATAATTGTGGGAGTTCCTATAATTTTTGAAAGTGGAGAACTTTGTAATAAAACAGTTTTGGAAATACTATTTTTTAAGGTGTCTATACTATTGGTGAATTTAAAATTTACAGGAGCAATATTGTTATTTATAGGATGGTTATTTAAAGAATTAGCCAATGGAAAATAATTCCATTGAAAATTATTAAATTGTGTTTTGTTTCCAATATTTCCGGTTGCCAATGTAATTTGAGAACTGTATAAATCGCTTACTAAATCTGGATTAATTCTTACACCATAATTAAAAAGTAAATCGGTTAAACCTAAATCTCTTGGATATACTAAAGATTCTCCGGTTTGCATTAGGCTGTCTAATTCTGCTTGTACATTGTCTAGCATCCACAATGTTTTTCCGCCTTGCATTACATATTGATCTAGTGCATATTTTTCTTCTTCAGTAAATTTTTCTGTTGGTTTTGCAATTATTGCAAGATCGAAAGTAGTAAGTTGTTTTAACGTTTTTTGAGGTTCTTTAGCTACGGAATCTATGGAAAAAGGAGCGAGGTAATAGTACTCACCTAATTTCTTTAAAAAATCGAATAAATAAACATCTTCTAATGTTCCTTTACCTCTTAAAACAGCTATTTTTTTTGATTTTTTAGTTGTTAGTTTATGAATGGCATTTGCAAAAGCATATTCTAAATTTTGAATAGAACTTTCCAATTGCTCATCTTGCGAATTAGAAAAAATATCTTTCAATAAAGAAACATATTCCGTTTTGTTTTTATAATTTATTTCAGCAAAAGGAAATAATACAATTTCAGATAGTTTACCGTTTTCTTCAACTTGCAATCTGCTTGGTTCTAGTCCGTTTTCTATTAATTTTTGAGCATTATCAATCGGATTTATAAATCTGAATTGTATGTTTTTATTACGGTTTTTTAATTCTTCCAGATGTAGTTTTGTTTCAATTTGAAGGCGTTTAAATTCCGCAGGAAAATCACCTTCAAGATATACTTTAACAATAATAATTTCATCAACATTCGTTATAATGTTTTCAGTTGTTTTAGATAAGGTATAGCGCTTGTCTTCAGTTAAGTCGAACCTCTTATAAACCTTTGAACTAATGTAGTTTATTATGATTATTCCTATTAGAAAAACTACTATTTTAGAATACTTATTTTTCATGTTGTATTCTAAGTTTAGTTAAAAATAAAAAAAAGACTGTAACCGAAATAAAATAGAGCAAATCTTGTGTGTCTAAAACCCCTTTACCAATACTGCTATAATGGCTATTCATTCCAATTTTTTGAATTAAATAATCTGAATTCCCAAATAGTGTATAGGTTGCCATAGCTTCGAAACCATAAAATAAGAAAAACGAACTAAAAACGGCAATTATAAAAGAAACAATCTGATTGTTAGAAAGTGTGGAAGCAAATATGCCAATTGAAGTATAAGCGCTCGCCAAAAATAACAGGCCTAAAAAAGAACCAATGGTTGTTCCAATATTAATATTTCCAATAGGATTTCCTAGTTGATATAAGCTAAATACATAAATTAGTGTTGGTGCTATTGCTAAAACAGCCAAAATTAATGCTCCAAAATATTTACCTAAAATTAATTGCCAGTCGGTTAGTGGTTTTGTTCTTAAAATTTCAATAGTTCCAGCATTAAATTCATCAGAAAAACTGCGCATTGTTATTGCAGGAATTAAAAAAATAAAAATCCAGGGAGCTAAAAAAAAGTAGCTACTTAAATCGGAAAAACCAGCATGCAAAATGTTATAGTCGCCATCAAAAACCCAAAGAAATAATCCGTTTATCACTAAATAAACAGCTATTACCAAGTATGCAATTGGAGAAGAAAAAAAGGAAGAAAGTTCTTTTTTTAAGATGGGTAACATTTTTTTTATTAAAGGTTTAAAGTTAAATCTTTTCAGAAGTAAAGAGTTTATCAACACTCCAGGCTTCGGGTTTTTTATTAAATAATTTTTTTGTTTTAGCCCAAACGGTTTTAAAAAAATCAGAATTTCTATAATTTTCTAAATCTTGTTCAGATTCCCAATAGCTATATGTAAAAAAAACTGTTGGTTTTTCTTTATCTCTGTATAACTCTAATAAACGACAGCCTTTAGAATTTCGTATTTTTTCTTTGTTGTTATTAAAATTTTGAAGGAATGTTTCAATATTAGAAGCTTCAAAACTCATTTTTACAATGCGAACAAACATAGTTGAATTTTAAATAAAATTAATAGTTAATTTATCTCTGTAATTTAAACCAAGTAAAGAAGCTGCGCCACCAACTGTATTTAAATTGCTTCTGTAAATTGCAATTTCTAAATAATTTGCAGAATTAAATAATGCCAACCTGCTTCCTTCTTTTTGACGCATTTCTTTTGGTATAGAAAAATCAACAAATTCACTATATTTTGAATAAATTTTCTTAAAAGTATATCTATTTGCAGTTATTTCAAAATTGCGTCCTTTACCAACTTCTTGAAATAATTTTTTTGAAACATTACTTATAGAATTTCCATAATTATCAATATAAATTATATTTCCAGAAATTGAAGCATTGTCACTAGATATAAACGGTTGTAATTCTATTAATTTTTTTACATCATTAATTATTTTTCCAATAACTTCAAGAGTTCCACCTCTGGCAATATGGCAAGCTACTTTTACAAAAATATCTAAGACAGGAAAACTTGTTTCTACACGATCGTGAATATTGATTTCAACTATTTTTTCAGGTTTAATTTCAGCAGTTAATAGTGAGATTACACCATTATTTGCACATATAAAATAGTGATTGTCCAATTTAAGAGCAATATGTTTGTTTTCTTCATTTAACTCTGAATCTACTCCAATTATATGAATGCTTCCGTCAGGGAATCCTTTGTAAGCATTTTTTAAAATATATGCCGTTTCTGTTATGTTAAATGGAGCAATATGGTGTGATATATCAACAATGCGAGCATCGGGTAATTCGCTGTAAATTGTGCCTTTTACAGAACCAACAAAATGGTCTTTTGTCCCAAAATCAGTAGTTAATGTAATTATTGACATATAATATTTGCACAATTTTTTTTAATGAATAGCAATTAAATATACTTAATAAAATGTTTAAAACTTATTTGAAAAGTCTTAATTATTGTTATTTGATATATTTAAATTTGTTATGCAAATCTAATCAATTATTCGGTTATTTTATGTACATTTTATTGAATTAAACTTAACACATTTTACATTTGAACGAACGTATAATTGAATTAACAGAGATAAATCCAAGCGATTTGTTTGGTACTCAGAACTCAAACGTAGATATTTTACGTAGGTATTATCCAAAACTTAAAATAGTTGCTCGCGGTACTAGTTTAAAAATTTATGGTGAGCCAATTATTTTAGATGAGTTTGAAAAAAGGGTGGAGATGCTTATTAAATATTTTAACCGTTACAATAAATTAGACGAAAATAGTATAGAACGTATTTTAACTTCAAATGGTAAGGAACATAAAAGTTCTAAATTGGCAGATGGCATTTTGGTACATGGTGTTGGTGGAAAGTTAATAAAAGCACAAACTGTAAACCAGCGTAAAATGGTTGAATTAATGGATGTTAACGACATGCTTTTTGCTATTGGTCCTGCAGGGACAGGTAAAACATATACAGCTGTTGCATTAGCAGTTAAAGCTTTGAAAGAGAAAGAAGTAAGGAGGATTGTGTTAACTCGTCCGGCAGTGGAATCGGGTGAGAATTTAGGTTTTTTACCGGGAGATCTAAAAGAAAAATTAGATCCCTATATGCAACCTTTATATGACGCTTTAAGAGATATGATTCCTTTTGAAAGGTTGGATTCTTATATAGAAAAAGGAGTAATTCAAATTGCACCATTAGCATTTATGCGAGGGAGAACCTTGGATAATGCTTTTGTAATTTTAGATGAAGCGCAAAACACAACGCATAACCAAATGAAAATGTTTTTAACCAGAATGGGAAAAAACGCAAAATTTGTTATTAATGGTGATCCAGGTCAAATAGATTTACCAAGACGACAAGTTTCTGGTTTAAAGGAAGCAATTTTAACGCTTAAGAATGTTAAAGGTATTGCATTTGTGCATTTAGATGAAAAAGATGTAATTAGACATAGATTAGTAAAAGAAATAATTTCAGCGTATAAAAGTTTGACAGTAGGGAATGAATAGAATCTTGTAAGAGAAAAATCTTATAGGCGTTTCAAACACAATGTTATAATTGAACAAGTTAATAGATAAATATTTAAAATAATGAGCAATACAATCAACAATACGAATTATAATTTCCCAAAACAGAAATCTTATTATAAAGGAAAAGTTAGAGAAGTTTATAATATTAATGATGAAATTTTAGTGATGATTGCATCAGATAGACTTTCTGCATTTGATGTTGTAATGCCAAAGCAAATACCTTATAAAGGACAAATTTTAAATCAGATTGCTTCAAAAATGATGGAGGCAACCAAAGATATTGTTCCAAATTGGATTATTGCAGTTCCAGACCCAAATGTTGCTATTGGACATTTATGTGAACCTTTTAAAGTAGAAATGGTAATTCGTGGCTATATGTCTGGTCACGCCGCAAGAGAATATAAAGCAGGTAAAAGAGAGCTTTGCGGAGTTTTAATGCCAGAAGGAATGAAAGAAAATGATAAGTTTCCTGAGCCGATAATTACTCCTGCTACAAAAGCAGAAGATGGTGATCACGATGAAGATATTTCCAAAGAAGACATTATTGCTAGAGGGATAATTTCTAAAGAAGATTATGAAGTATTGGAAAAATATACACGTGATTTATTTCAAAAAGGTACCGAAATTGCTGAAGAAAGAGGTTTAATTTTAGTGGATACAAAATATGAATTTGGAAAAACTAAAGACGGAAAAATTTTATTGATTGATGAAATTCATACCCCAGACTCTTCGCGTTATTTTTATGCGGAAGGATATGAAGAAAGACAAGCAAAAGGAGAAGCTCAAAAACAACTGTCTAAAGAATTTGTACGACAGTGGTTAATTGCTAATGATTTTCAAGGTTTAGAAGGACAAAAAGTTCCTGAAATGACCGATGAAAAAATTCTAGAAATTTCTGAAAGATATATTGAATTATATGAAAAAATTACTGGAGAAACTTTTGTAAAATCTGATTTAAGTAATATTAATAAAAGGATTGAAAAAAATGTACTTGCTTTTTTAAATCGTTAAAGGACAGGTTTTTCAGAATTATTTCAGCTTAAGAAAATTGATGTGTTGATTTTATAGTGTCATTCCTGCGAAAGCAGGAATCTATAACAGCCGTCAATAAAAAATCTAAAACCTGTAGTATTTTCCAATAACAATTTGTAGATACCTGTTTTTGCAGGTATGACATGGTCCTAAATCTTGTTTTTTTAACTAACCTAAGTAGAAATGATATTTTGCATTTATTGATATTTAAAGTAACTATTTACTTGTGTGTAATTTATTGGAGCTGTTGTGTTTTCAAGATAATTTATTAAGGTTTCAGCGGTTGTATTTGATAAAAATGTTGGAGTTTTAGTGAAATAGTTATCGTAAACGGCAGGTATATAATCATTTAAACCAATGGTTAATGTAAGGCTATCATCTAAAACTTGATTGTTTTTATTTTTAATAATAATTGTGTTGTTTTCTTGTTCAATTAAAACACCAGAATAATAAACCGATGCTTTACTACCTTTCAAAAAGTTTTTAATTTCAGCAACAGTCATTGTGTAAGTTACACTTCCATTATTAAAAGGATCGATACTATAAATTTCACTTTTTAAAATATCGCCTTCATCTAAATCACTTCTAACACCACCAGTATTTTGGAAAGTAATATCAACATTCATTTCATTTCTTAGCGCATCAGTATAAAAACTGCCAACGCTAGATCTATTATGATAAGCTTCAGAAAAACCAATAACTTCATTTAAATTTGCACTTACATTATACATATTAATTAAATCTTTTAAAGTACTATCATAATCTTGGTAATTAGTTAAGTCGATTAATGTATAAGTTGATTTTTTTATTTTTTTATCTTCAAGCTCTAATTCAATTTTACCTAGGTAATTTAAGTTAGAACCTGCTTGATATATTGGAATATTATTAATAGTAGTATTCACTTTAGTGTGTGAATGACCTCCAATTATTAAATCAAAATACGGAAAATTGTTAGCAATATTAAAATCAGTTGATTCTCCTAAATGTGTAAGAGCAACATACAAATCAGAATTTTCAGTTTCTTTAAGTTGCGCGTAGTTGCTAATTACGTTTTGGTACTTCTCAAAAGTTAAATTTTGCACTCTCCAAGGATGTGTTGAAGGAATAATATCGTTGTCTTTTCCATTGGTTTCTACCAAGCCTAAAAAAGTTACTTTTAAATTATCTATTGAAATTGTTTTATATTCAGCGGGTTCTGGAATTTCGCTGTTATTCATATCAACATTAGCGCAAATCCAATCGAATTGAGATTGGTTGAATCTATCTTTTAAAATGGCTTCTCCATAATCAAATTCGTGGTTGCCAATAACAGCAATGTCAAAACCAGTTTTATTCATTAAATCAATAATAGGAAATCCTTTTTGAGGATGATTATCTACCACTGGATTTCCTGAAAAAATATCTCCACTGCAAACTAATAAAACGTTCGTTTCCATTTTTTCTTTAGCTACGATATCTTTTATTTTTGCAAAATTATTTAATTGTCCGTGTTGATCGTTTATATGAAATATGGTTAGGGTTTTTATACTTTTATCTGGTATTGGCAATGTACTCTCACTTTCTTTGGAGCAAGAAAAAATAGAAAAAGCTATTACAGAAATTAAAATGTATTTAAATGTAAATTTCATATGCTGATTTAAAATTGGGAAATCGAGTTAGTTTTATAATGTTTTTATCTTAGCGACTAAACTAAATCTTAAAACGTAGTAAAAGTATAGAATTTTACGATTTTTGGTTAATTACCCTTCAACTTTTTTTTCTGTAGCTTTAACTACTTCAATTAATTCTTTCGTATTTAAAGGATTAGAAGTCAACCAGTTTAAAGCAGTATCTATTGTAGAAAAAACAGCAACTTGTTGCTCAACATCAGCTAACATTGTTTTATAAATGGTGGTTGTAACAACTTGGTTGGGCGTGCTGGTGACAAAACCTACTTTTCTTTTACCCAGTTTAGGAGCGTTATTTTTAATAAAATTTACAAATTTTTTTATGTCCTCTTGCGGAGTAAAGAAATTTACATTTTTAAAATGAATAAGGTAATTGAGACCCGTTTTAAAGTCTTTATCATTAAATGTTTTTTCTTTAAATTTAATATAGGAATCAACATCTATATTACCTTTATGGTATTCGATAATAATATTATGCTGAACAATTATTTTATATGAACTTTTTAAAGCTGCCATATAATAGTTTTGGGTTTGTAAAAACATAAATGTAAATAAAAAGTCCTTTTGAAAAAACAAAAGGACTTAGAAATTAACAAATGGTATGTTTTATCGTTTCTTTTGCTTAGCTTGTTGTTCCTGTGCTTGTTTCATAGCATCATTTATACGTTTTCTAAACTTACCTTCTTTTTTTGGTTTCTTTTTATTTTCTTCAATTTTAGCGTGAATTTTTTCTTCATCTATAATATAATGCTTAATAACCAACATTATAGTAATAGTTAATAAGTTAGAAACAAAGTAATATAAACTTAAACTACTTGCATACATATTAAAGAAAATTAACATCATAACAGGAGAAAGATACATCATCATTTTCATCATCTTTTGCATATCTGGCATTCCTTCTTGCGTAGGTTGTTGCATCCCCATTTGCTGACTCTGACTCATTCTCATATAAAAGAAAATTGCTACAGAAGCTAATATTGGAAATAAACTAATGTGTGATCCATACATTGGTATGTGGAACGGAAGTTCAAATACAGAATCGTATGAAGATAAATCATCTGCCCATAAAAATCCTTTCTGACGTAAATCTATATTAGAAGGGAAAAATCTAAATAATGCGAAGAATACCGGCATTTGTAATAACGCAGGAATACAACCAGAAAGCGGACTAACACCAGCTTTACTTTGTACAGCCATTGTTTCTTGCTGACGTTTCATTGCATTTTCTTTTCCTGGTAAACGCTTATTAATTTCTTCCATTTCAGGTTTTAACACCTTCATTTTTGCACTTGATAAGTAGGATTTATATACCAAGGGTGACATTATAATTCTAACTACAATGGTTAGTAAAATTATAATAATACCATAATTACCAATAAAACCTTGAAGAAAATTAAAAACAGGTACAAAAATTAATCGGTTTATATAACCAAAAATTCCCCAACCTAGATTTACAATTTCTTTAATATTTCTATCGTATTTTTTAAGAATTTGGTAGTCGTTGGGTCCAATATACCAATTCATATTATAATTAAATTCTCCCCCATCTAAAGTTAAAGGAGCTTTTAAAGCAAATGCTTTTGTAAAAACAGTATCTATTTCTTCGTCTTTAGTTAAAGTAACAGAGGTTAATTTAGCGCTATCAAATGCTTTGTCTGAAATTAAGATTGCTGAAAAGAAGTGTTGCTTAAAAGCCACCCAATTTACATCAGTTTCTTCGGCATCATCTTCACCACCAACCGAAAGGTAATCTATATCTTCATCACCTTTTTCATAATACATTTCTGTTTGTTGATTTTCGTAACGAATACTTTTTTCGTGACTAAAACCATCTAAACTCCAATCTAATGTAATTTGTTGTGCTGAGTTTAGCGAAGTGCTTAAACCTTGTGAACGTATATTAAAATCAACCATATATTCATCTGGTTTCATTTCATAACGGTATTCTAAATATCTAGAATCAGAAACTTTTAATTTCATTGAAAGCACTTCGTTTGATCCATCTGTTGTTATTGTTGGCTCAAACATTAAATCTTTTGTATTTAAGATTCTGTTTTCTGAAGTTCCAAAATTAATATTGAAAGAAGCGTTTTGATCTTTTACAATATATAAAGGTAAAGAATCATAGGTAACATAATTTTTTATTAATGCTTCTTTAATTTGTCCACCTTTATTAGAGATTACCAATTTTAGAACATTATTTTCTAAAATTGTTTCACCTTCAGCAATTGTTGCAGAATACCCAAAATCACCTAATTGACCTTTCGCTTTTACTAAAGATAAAGAATCTGCAGCTTGCGATGTTGTTTGGGTAGTATCGTTAAAAGTTGCAGTATTTGTAGTTGCTTTTGTAGCTTCAACTTTTTCTATTTCAGCTGCCTTTTCTTTAGCTGCTTGTTCTTCAGGCGTTGGTTGATTGCTGTACATCCACCATAACATAATAGCGCCAAGAAGCACAAAACCTATAAGTGAATTAAAATCGAATTTCTTTTGTTCCATGTGTATAATTAAATGTCAATTTGTCATTTACTTTTTAAAAAATTTTAAAAAGCCCGACAAAAGTACTAAAAGTAACGTTAATAATTAGTTTTTATTAAGTATTCTATATTAGTTCAAAGAATGTTCCAAAGCAGCTTTTACAAAATCTATAAATAAAGGGTGAGGGTTTAAAACTGTACTTTTATATTCTGGATGGTATTGCACACCAACAAACCATGGGTGAGAAGGGATTTCAACAACTTCAACCAAATTTGTTTCTGGGTTTGTACCTGTTGCAATCATTCCAGCAGTTTCAATTTGTTTTAAATACGAATTGTTAAACTCGTATCTGTGACGGTGTCTTTCGCTAATGAGTTCTTTTTTATAGATGTTTTTAATTTTACTTCCTTCTATTAAAGAACAATCCCAAGCTCCTAAACGCATAGTTCCACCATAATTAACAATGTTTTTTTGTTCTTCCATTAAATCAATTACCGCATGTGGTGTTTCACTATCCATTTCAACGGAATTCGCATCTTTATAACCTAAAACGTTTCTTGAAAACTCAATTACTGCCATTTGCATTCCTAAACAAATCCCTAAAAAAGGGATATTGTTTTCTCTTGCGTAGCGAACCGCTTCAATTTTTCCTTCAATACCGCGTTCTCCAAAACCTGGTGCAACTAAAATTCCATTTAATTTTTTTAATTTATTTGGAACGTTTTTAATTGTTAAATCTTCAGAATGAATCCAGTTTATATTTACGTTTACTTCATTTTGTGCTCCAGCGTGAATAAATGCTTCAGAAATTGATTTATAAGCATCGTGTAATTCAACATATTTTCCAATTAAACCAATTTCAACCGTATTTTTAGGATTTTTAAATTTCTTTAAAAAGGCATTCCATATTTTTAAATCAGGTTGTTTATCGTCTTGTAATTGTAATTTTTTAAGAACTACTTTATCTAATCCTTGTTCTAACATTAAGTTAGGAACATCGTAAATAGTTTCAGCATCAATAGATTGAATAACATCTTCCTTTTTTACGTTGCAGAATAAAGCTAATTTGTTTTTTATAGAATCTGAAATTTCATGTTCTGTTCTGCACACTAAGATATCTGGACTTACTCCACTTTGCATTAGCATTTTAACAGAATGTTGTGTAGGTTTTGTTTTTAATTCTCCAGCAGCAGCTAAATATGGAACTAATGTTAAATGAATAACAATTGCGTTTTCGTGTCCTAATTCCCATAATAATTGGCGCACAGATTCTACATATGGCAACGATTCAATATCTCCAACGGTTCCACCAATTTCAGTAATTACAATATCGTAATCTCCAGTATTCCCTAAAATTTGAATTCTATCTTTAATTTCGTCGGTAATATGCGGAATTACTTGTACTGTTTTGCCTAAAAATTCACCTTTTCTTTCTTTATTTATTACCGATTGGTAAATTCTACCAGTTGTAACATTGTTAGATTGTGAAGTAGGAATATTTAAAAAACGCTCGTAATGTCCTAAATCTAGATCTGTTTCAGCTCCATCGTCAGTTACATAACACTCTCCATGTTCGTAAGGGTTTAAAGTTCCAGGATCTATATTGATATATGGGTCAAGTTTTTGAATGGTAACAGAATAGCCTCGAGCTTGTAGTAATTTTGCTAAAGAAGCAGCGATAATTCCTTTTCCAAGTGAAGAAGTTACCCCTCCTGTTACAAAAACATATTTGGTGTTTTTCATTATTCTTAGGTTTGGGCAAAAGTACTAACTCTATTTTAGTTTACAAAAGGGAAACGCTTAAAAAAGTTTGAAAGTTAGAAAGGTTGTCAAGTTAGAAAGGTATAAAGGTTTGGAAAGTTTAAAAGGGCAAAGTTCTAAGATTATAAATT
>NZ_JBFLKT010000315.1:0-3145 GCF_040883305.1 Lutibacter sp. | reverse complement strand
TGAAAAAGGAAAAGAAGTATTGCATAATATTTCATTTAAAGCGCCAAAGGGAACTGTAATTGCATTGGTCGGTTCTTCAGGTTCAGGCAAATCTACAATTGCAAGTTTGGCAGCATCCTTTTTAAATCCTTCAAAAGGAAATATTTTTATTGATGGTGTTGATATGTCTAAAGTAAATTTAAATAGCTTTAGAAGTAGGTTGGGAGTTGTTTTACAGGACGATTTTTTATATGAAGGAACAATTAGAGAAAATATTTTATTTCCAAGACCAAATGCTACAGAAGAACAATTGTTAGAAGCAGTTAAAGGTGCGTATGTTAATGAATTTACCGATAGATTTGAGGAAGGTTTAAATACAGTTATTGGTGAAAGAGGTGTTAAATTATCTGGAGGTCAACGTCAAAGAATTTCTATTGCCAGAGCTATATTGGCGAATCCGAAAGTGATAATTTTAGATGAAGCAACTTCAAACTTAGATACTGAAAGTGAATCTTTTATTCAAAAAAGTTTACAGACTTTAATGCAAGACAGAACAACATTTGTAATTGCCCATAGATTGAGTACCATTCAAAAAGCAGATCAAATTTTGGTTATTGAAGAAGGAGAAATTGTAGAACGTGGAAAACACGATGAATTACTAGCTAAAAAAGGACGCTATTTTGATTTGTATACGTATCAAAGTAGAATTTAAATAAGTCTAAAGCAATACTTTAAAAGTTAGTTTTCATGCGAAGTGTAATTTTTAAAAAATTCGTGAAATGGAATCGGTTTTAAATTCCGAGATTCATAATGTGCTAAATATGTTTTATAATTTTTCAAAGCAAATTCTTTAATAAATGTAGATGTTTCGTTATCATCCTTTTTAATATATTCCATTTATAAAAAATTAAAGGTAAACAGTTGGTTAACTAATCAAGCTATAAAAATATAAAAGAAATTATTAATAATCAAATATATTTCATAATTATAAGCTG
This sequence comes from Lutibacter sp., assembly GCF_040883305.1. GTDB lineage: Bacteria > Bacteroidota > Bacteroidia > Flavobacteriales > Flavobacteriaceae > Lutibacter. Next base: position 2,171 of record NZ_JBFLKT010000315.1, on the reverse strand, counting down.
AAAGTTAAGAGGTTAGCGTAAATAATTTAATATTATGGTAGGAAGTATAGTTGAATTAGTTTTTAAATTTATTTTTAAGTGAACAAAGCATTTAAAAAAAATCTAAATAGTTATCTTAAACTCTTTTCTGTATTAAAAATATCAGCTACTGCTGCTTCGTAATTTTTAATGCTTTTTGCTTTTTTAATCTTCTTTAAAGTTTTGCGAGGGTTGGAGAAAGACAAAGAAAAGTATTCCCATAAATGATACATTTTTAGTAAAATGTGGGTTGCTCCTGAAAGAGATTCACTGTATTGTTGGTAAAGTGTATTATGAAATTCAGTAAATAATTTAATTCTATTTTCTGGGTATTCTAAACTATTACTTTTAATCATACTTGGTAAAAAAGGATCGGAAATCAACCCTCTTCCAATCATCCAATGGTTTATTGAAGGAAATCGTTCTTGCATTTCTCTAAATTTTACAACCGTTGTAATATCTCCATTATAATATAATGTATGTTTTGTAGTATCAATACATTTTTGAAATCCTTCTAAATCAACACCGCCTTTATATAATTGTTTGCCAATACGTGCGTGTATTGCAATATTTTTAAGAGGAAATGTATCTAATATTGGAAGCGTTTTTAGGATTTCCTCGCTATTTTCATAACCCAAACGCATTTTCATAGAGACTAAAATATCAGATTCATCATGTACTTTTTTCAGAATTTCATTAATTTTTTGGGTGTCATTAATAAGTCCTGAACCCATTCCACATTTTGTAACCATCGGATACGGACAGCCTAAATTCCAGTTTAATTCTTTATAACCAAGTTGTTGTATATAATTGGCTACAAATAAAAATTCATCAGCATCATTTGTAATAATTTGAGGAATTAATTCTAAACCTATATTATTTTCTGGTAATAAATCTCTTTGATATGCATTTTTAATAATAAATTTTCCATTCAATCTAATGTATGGTGCGTAAAAAGTATCAATTCCTCCAAATTGATTGTTTAGGGCATTTCTAAATCGGAAATCTGTAAATCCTTGTAAAGGTGAAGATAATAATGTAAAGCTCATAAAATTTAAATTATACAAATATAATCCTCTAAAGGTTATATAGCTATTTTTTTAGTAAGAGGTTAATTAATTCTAGGTTCAAAATAGTATTTATGTCAGTAAAATTAGTATTTAAAAGTCTTTAAGTATTTTTGGATATCGTAGTATATAATATTTTTTAGAAGGTTTATTTATGCTATAATTATAGCTTTATTCAATGTTATTTTTTTAATAAACCCTTTTAGAGAAGATTGTAATAAGAAACAATTTCTATCAAAAATTAATTAAAGTGCCTTTTAGTTTGAAATATTTTCAAAATTTAAACTTTTAAGGTTGTGAAATATATCAAATTAATAAAAGGAGAAAGCTTCAATAATTATGATGATTGTAAATAATTTATGTTTAAAATTTAGAATAAGTTCTAATGTGAAATGTTTAATTTAAAAGTGTTAAACTAATATTTATTAAAAAATCCCCTTGGGTATCGTATATATTTAATAATAAAATTGGCAACATAGTAGTTTTTTTTAAATTTGCAGCCATTCTTTCAATGATGCAATATGTAGCATTGTTGTATAAATAAACACAAAAAAAAATTAAATGAGTACAACATTATTTGACAAGGTTTGGGATTCACACGTAGTAAGAAAAATTACAGATGGACCAGATGTATTGTTTATAGACAGACATTTAATACACGAGGTAACAAGTCCAGTAGCATTTTTAGGATTAAAAAGTAGAAATAATACCGTTTTATTTCCAAATAAAACGTTTGCAACTGCAGATCATAATACGCCAACAATAAACCAACATTTACCTGTTCAAGATCCGTTATCGGCGAATCAGCTAAAAGCTTTAGAAGAAAATTCTGCTGAATGGGGAATTTCTCATTGGGGATTAGGACATCAGCAAAATGGAATTGTACACGTTGTAGGACCTGAATATGGAATTACATTGCCAGGCGCAACAATTGTATGTGGAGATTCACATACATCAACACACGGAGCATTTGGAGCCATTGCATTTGGTATTGGTACTTCAGAGGTTGAAATGGTATTGAGTTCGCAATGTATTATGCAGCCAAAACCTAAAAAAATGCGTATCTCTGTAAATGGAGAACTTGGT
>NZ_JBFLKT010000314.1:0-3839 GCF_040883305.1 Lutibacter sp. | reverse complement strand
TAAGTTTATTGTTGAATATTGATAAAATGCCTGGAATAACAACTATTGCTCAGCGTATGACTACAGGTATTGATAGCTTTGCCTTATTAGCAATACCGTTTTTTGTATTGGCTGGGGAGATTATGAAGCAAGGAGGAATTGCAAATAGGCTTATTAATTTTGCAAAATCTTTAGTTGCAAGTCTTCCTGGAGGGTTGGCTTATGTAAATGTATTAGCATCTATGCTTTTTGGAGCTATTTCAGGTTCGGCGGTAGCTGCAGCTTCTGCGATTGGTTCAATTATGACTGACAGAATGGAAGAAGAAGGATACCCTAGAGCATTAAGTGCATCAGTAAATATTACATCATCAACAACTGGATTATTAATTCCACCTAGTAATATTTTAATAGTTTATGCTTTAGCTAGTGGAGGAACAGCCTCTGTAGCTGCATTATTTATTGCAGGTTATTTACCTGGGATTTTATTAGGCTTTGCCATAATGGGGTATGTAGCATTTATTGCTATTAACAAAGGTTATGCAAGAGGAGAGCGTTCAACCCTTTTAGATATATGGACCTATTTTAGAAAAGCATTTTTTAGTTTATCATTACTTGTAATTGTTGTTGGAGGAATAGTAGCTGGAATTTTTACAGCAACGGAGGCTTCAGTAATTGCTGTGTTATATGCGGCAGTATTGTCTTTAATATATGGGGATATGAAAATTAAAGACTTCCCTAAAGTATTATTGTCTAGTGGAAAAACCACAGCTGTTGTGATGTTTTTAATTTGTACATCAATGGCAATGTCTTGGTTGTTTTCTTTTGAAGGCATTCCAGAAATGATAAGTGCATTTTTATTAGAGTCTTTAAATAACAAGTTTGCAATCTTTTTAGCAATAAATATTATTTTACTAGTTGTTGGAACGTTTATGGATATGACACCAGCGGTATTAATATTTACACCAATATTTTTACCAGTTGTAACTACTTTAGGAATGGATCCAGTTCATTTTGGAATAGTAATAGTGCTAAATTTATGTATAGGAATTTGCACACCTCCAGTAGGTACTTTATTGTTTGTAGGAAGTGGAGTTGCAAAAGTTTCAGTCACACAGGTTATAAAATCTTTATTGCCGTTTTTAGCGATTATGGTTGCTGTGTTAATGCTAATAAGTTTTATCCCTGAAATATCATTATTGTTGCCAAGGCTTTTTGGTTTGTAAAAAATATTAAATAATAAAAATTAATGAATAAAAAGAAATCTTTGAATAGAGGAAGCTTAAAGCTTGAAAAGAAACTTCCAATTAAAGTAGTACAATTTGGAGAAGGTAATTTTTTAAGAGCGTTTGTAGATTATGCTTTTCAAGAATTAAATAAAGCAGTAGATTTTAATGCGGGAGTTGCAGTTGTACAACCTATTGATAAAGGTTTGGTAAAAATGCTAAACGATCAAGATGGATTGTATACACTTTTTATGAAAGGTGTTAAAAAAGGAAAAGAAATTCAAGATATTGAATTAATTTCAAACATTGTAAAAGGTGTAAATCCATATACTAATTTTACCGATTATTTAAACTTAGCAAAAGAAACAACATTAGAATTTATTATTTCTAATACTACTGAAGCAGGAATTACTTATGTTGCTTCTGATATACCAAATATGGAGCCGCCAAGTTCTTTTCCAGCTAAATTAACAGTATTTTTGCACGAAAGATTTAAGTATTTTGGTGGTGATGTTAATAAAGGACTTACTATTATTCCTTGTGAATTGATAAATCATAATTCAGAAACTCTAAAAGAAATTATTTTAAAATATATTTCAGATTGGAATTTAGGAGAAGATTTTAAAAATTGGATATTAAACAGTAACTCATTTCATAGTACTTTAGTTGATAGAATTGTACCTGGGTATCCAAAAGATGAAATAGAAGTATACAACTCACAGTTAGATTATTCAGATAATTTAATAGTTGCTGCGGAAGCATTTTTATTATGGGTTATTGAAGGTGGCGAGGATTTAAAAGCAAAATTACCATTTGATAAAACAAGTCTAGATGTTAAAATTGTTGAAGACATGCAACCTTATAGAACTAGAAAAGTTCGTATTTTAAATGGTGCTCATACTGCGATGGTTCCTTTTTCAATTTTATATGGTAATAAAACTGTGAAACAATCTGTTGATAATGATTTTACAGGTTCTTTTATAAACAAAGCTGTTTTCGAAGAAATTATCGACACCTTAGATATGGATAAAAATGAGTTAAATAGTTTTGCTGAAGAGGTTTTCGACCGTTTTAGAAATCCGTTTATTATTCATAATTTATCAAGTATTGCCTTAAATACGGTTTCAAAATTTAAAGTACGTGTATTACCAAGTTTACTGGGATATGTAAAAATTCATAATAAAATACCAACTAATTTAACTTTTGCTTTTGCATCGTTAATACGTTTTTATAAAGGCACCTTTAATGGTGAAACATTGCCAGTGCAAGATAGTGAAGCTATTGTTTCTGATTTTGAAAAAATTTGGAAATCCAATAATTACAATCAAATTGCAACAACTGTTTTAAGTAACAAAACGTATTGGGGTGAAGATTTAACAAAGGTTAAAAATTTAACAGCTGCAATTACCTTAGCTTTAGAAGAAATTGAAGCTAATGGAATTGAAAAGGGTTTTGCAAATTATTGTAAAACATATTAACGTTTAATTAAAACTTATAATTTACAAGCAAGATGCAAAACAAAATTATAAAAGTAAATTCATCAGATAACGTTGCGGTAGCATTAAAACATTTAAAAGCAGGAGAAACTCTTGCTTTTGAAGGTGAAACCATTGCCATTTTATCAGATACAAAATCAAAGCATAAAATAGCTTTAGAAAAATTTGAATCTGGTGATCGAATTATTATGTATGGTGTTTTGGTTGGCACAGCTAGCGGTGTTATTGAAAAAGGAGATGTATTAACAGTAGATAACGTTAAACATCAAAGTGATAAAGTTTTTGGAAAAACAGCATCATTTAGTTGGACTGCTCCTGATGTTGAAAAGTGGAAAAATAAATCTTTTTTAGGCTATCATAGAGAAGATGGTCAAGTAGGTACAGAAAATGTTTGGTTGTTTTTTCCATTAGTTTTTTGTGAAAACAGAAATATAGAAATTTTAAAAGAAGTTTTTGAAAAAGAACTTTTAAAACAAAAAGAGAGTTCGCATCAATTATTATTGCGTTCTTTAGTTAGTGGTGAAAATGAAAATGAGGTAAAAACAGACGCTTCTAAAAATGTATTTGATAACATTGATGTTAAATTTATTACACACCCTGGAGGTTGTGGAGGCATAAGACAAGATTCTGAAAGTTTGGCAAAGTTACTAGCCGGTTATGTAAATAATCCAAATGTAGCTGGTGCAACGGTTTTAAGTTTAGGTTGTCAAAATTTACAAATAAGTATTTTTAAAGACGCCCTAAAAGCTATCAATCCAAACTTAAAAAAGCCAGTACTTATTTATGAACAACAACAAATGGGTACTGTTGACCAAATGTTATCGGCGATTGTAAAAGATTCTTTTGAAGCTATTAAAAAAGCAAACAATACAAAACGTAAACCGGCACCTTTATCTAAGTTAAAAGTTGGTTTAGAGTGTGGGGGCTCAGATGGTTTTTCTGGAATATCAGCAAATCCAACTTTGGGAGCAGTTTCAGATTTGTTAGTGGCCTTAAATGGTACTGCTGTTTTAGCAGAGTTTCCAGAATTATGTGGTGTTGAGCAGGAATTAGTGAATAGATGTGTAAATGATAGTGATGGTGAAAAATTTTTAGCGCTAATGAAAGCTTTTGAAAAATCTGTAGTAGATGCAGGCTCAGG
>NZ_JBFLKT010000026.1:0-4182 GCF_040883305.1 Lutibacter sp. | reverse complement strand
TGTGAAAATTGATACTACAACAATAGTAAGTGAAGAATTGTTCAATCCTATTTGGTTAAAACGCGAAAAATTATACAAAAGTTTAGACGAAAATAAGATTGTAGAAATTATAGATGCACGACCAGATGTAACTGAACAAGCAGATCATATTGAAGGTATTCAACTACAAAAAAACGATATTTTATTGTTTGTAACTTCAAAACTAACCATTGGTAAAATGCAAGTTTTAGAGATTGATAAGGATAATCATCTAACCATAAAATACAACCTTTATAGATACAATACTATTATTGATTGGGGTAATCCATTTAGAATTAAAAATAATGCTGTTATAAATATTGATAATCCAATTGTAAAAGATGTAGCCGATGAGGAACTAGATTTTAAGTGGAATATTACTGCTAACAACCCAACGCTATTTCCTAAAAACAATATCAGTCTTTTTTTATTAAAACCAAGTAGAACAAAAACATTAGAAATTAAAAAATTCAATAGAAAACATTAAACAAAATATTATGAAAAAATTAGTAATCACACTTATTATTATTTGTAGTTTTTCTTTAAAAGCACAAGAATCTAAAATAACAGGAAACTGGCAACTAACCAAAGTTGAGGTAAATAACGAAATAGAAACAGATGTAAAAGTAGTGTTTATTTTTTCTGAAAAAGGAGTTCTAAAAGCCGCCAGAGATACAGAGTCAAGAACAATTGATGCAGGTTCTTGGAAATACAATAAAAAAGAAAAAACTATTGTAATGAAAAGTGACTTGGACAAAGATTTTAATGGAGACGCAGTAGTTATAAAAATAAATGACAAAGAACTAGTTTATAAAAAAGAAGGAGCCATTTGGACCTTTAGCAAATTAGCTAAATTGAATTCTCCAGCTAAAATTTAAATGGAAAAACCAATACTTTCATTTGAAAGAGCCGAAATGTATGATGAAGAAGGTAATTTTAATTATAAAGAAGCAGATGCAAAATTACCTTGGAAAATTGAAACCATTGTAAACTATTTAAAAGATTATACTGAAATGGTTTACAATGTAACCGGTTTTCCAGACAATCAGGATCCATTTGCTTGGGTTGAAAGTGAAAAAATAAACTATAATGAAGTTGAACAAACTATTGATGTTAGAGAATACTCCTACTCTCAAAACGATTATATAGATATGATGGAAGACCCTATTTTGATGAACGACCTATCGGAATATACGGAGGGTTTTATGTTTTTCCCAAAGGATAATTTAGATATTTATCAAATAGTTGGTACAGAAAAATTAGAAACTCCTGCTGGTGCATTTGAATGTACCATTGTTGAAGGTTATGGCAGATTTGACGATAAAGTTCAGTATTGGATGGTAAAAAATAAACCAGGTGTACTTGCTAAAGTAATTAAAGTAAAAGACGCTCCAGTTCCTTATGGTACTACAAATGTGTACATCCTAAAAGAAATAAAATAAAAATTAAAAAAGATCCTTAAATTTAGATTTCTAAGAACAACAAGTAATTATTTTAAAAAGTTCAAGCTTAAAAACTTGAATTTTTTTTGTAAAAAAAACCCAAACTTAAAATTTGTTATACAATCCCAACAAAACATACTATTGAGCAACAATTTCAATCTGTATATTATTGATTTTCAGTTTTAAGGACTAATTAATCGTTTATTGCAAATTACCCAGAATGTTAAAAACTTATTGGCAAATGTGGATAAGTACTCCTTTCTTTTTCATTATTTTTTTCCAATCTTTGTTTTTCTCGTTTCGTAGAAAACTGCAACTATTAAAACTAAAAAAATAAGAACTAAAATGTCGTTTATTGAACCTATTTTACAAGAAAACAAAGATCGCTTTGTAATTTTCCCTATTCAACACCAAGATATTTGGGAATGGTACAAAAAACAAGAAGCTAGTATTTGGACTGCTGAAGAAATTGATTTACATCAAGATGTTATAGATTGGGAAAATAAATTAAACGATGACGAGCGTTATTTTATAAAACATATTTTAGCATTTTTTGCTGCTTCTGATGGAATTGTAAATGAAAATTTAGCAGAAAACTTTGTGAGTGAAGTGCAATATTCTGAAGCAAAATTCTTTTATGGTTTTCAAATAATGATGGAAAATATTCATTCTGAAGTATATTCATTATTAATTGATACCTATGTTAAAAATGAAGTTGAAAAAAACGAATTATTTAAAGCAATAGAAGTTTTTCCTGCAATAAAATTAAAGGCAGATTGGGCGTTGAAATGGATTGACAGTCCAAGTTTTGCCGAACGTTTAATTGCTTTTGCGGCAGTTGAGGGTATTTTCTTTTCTGGTAGTTTTTGTTCTATCTTTTGGTTAAAAAAACGTGGATTGTTGCCAGGCTTAACCTTTTCTAACGAGTTAATTTCCAGAGACGAAGGACTACATTGTGATTTTGCCGTGCATTTACACAACAATCATATTGTACAAAAAGTTCCAAAAGAACGTATTACAGCAATTTTAGTTGACGCACTTGATATTGAACGTAAATTTATTACAGAATCTCTTCCAGTTAGTTTAATTGGAATGAACGCAAAACTAATGACACAATATTTAGAATTCGTAACTGATAGATTACTTATGGAGTTTGGTTGTGATAAAGTGTACAATGCCTCAAATCCGTTTGATTTTATGGAAATGATTTCACTTGAAGGTAAAACTAACTTCTTTGAAAAACGCGTTTCAGAATACCAAAAAGCTGGTGTAAAATCTGGAGGAACTGGAAGTATTAGTTTCGATGCTGATTTTTAAGTAATTAAGAATTGAAATTTACAAATTACGTTACCCCCAACGTATATTTGAAGCCTTATAATAGTAATTAAATAACGCTGTTATTCTTTCGTGGTCACTGAGCGAAGTCGAAGTGCAAACAGGAATCCATCAACCCAAATAAATAGATTCCATCCGCAGGAATACCAAAATTAAAATATAACAAGAATTTACATTACGAAGCAATTCTTAATTCGTAATTAAAAATTCATAAATCAAAAAATAAAAATATGTTTGTACTAAAAAGAGACGGAAGAAAGGAACCTGTAATGTTCGACAAAATAACATCCAGAGTAAGAAAAATGTGTTATGGCTTAAATAAATTGGTAGATCCTGTAAAGGTTGCTATGCGAGTTATTGAAGGTTTGTACGATGGTGTTACTACTTCCGAACTCGATAATTTAGCCGCAGAAACTGCTGCTACAATGACCGTACAACATCCAGATTATGCACGTTTAGCAGCTCGGATTGCTGTTTCTAACCTTCATAAAAATACCAAAAAAACATTTTCAGATGTTATGACGGATTTATATACGTATGTAAATCCGAGAACTGGAAAGAAAGCCCCGTTATTATCAGATGAAACTTATAAAGTTATTCAAGATAATGCTGCAAAATTAGATTCAACCATAATTTACAACAGAGATTTCGGGTACGATTACTTCGGATTTAAAACATTAGAACGTTCGTATTTATTGAAGTTAAACGGAGAAATTGCTGAGCGTCCGCAACATATGTTAATGCGCGTTGCTATAGGAATTCATCAAAATGATATTGATGAAGCCATTGAAACGTACGAATTAATGTCTAAAAGAATATTTACACACGCAACTCCTACCCTTTTCAACTCTGGAACACCAAAACCTCAAATGTCGTCTTGTTTTTTATTACAAATTCAAGATGATAGTATAGATGGAATTTACGATACCTTAAAACAAACTGCTAAAATATCGCAATCTGCTGGCGGAATTGGCTTGTCTATTCACAATGTACGTGCTACAGGTTCTTATATTAGAGGAACTAACGGAACTTCAAACGGAATTGTTCCAATGCTAAAAGTGTATAACGATACGGCTCGATATGTAGATCAAGGTGGTGGAAAACGTAAAGGTTCTTTTGCAATTTATATGGAACCTTGGCACGCCGATGTTTTCGACTTTTTAGATCTGCGTAAAAATACTGGAGCAGAAGAAAACAGAGCACGAGATTTATTTTACGCAATGTGGATTCCAGATTTATTTATGAAACGTGTTGAAGAAAATGGCGAATGGACGTTGATGTGTCCAAATGAATGTCCGCATTTATTTGATACCTACGGAGACGAATTTGAAAAATTATACACAGGCTACGAAAAAGTAGGAAAAGGACGTAAAACAATTAAAGCGCG
>NZ_JBFLKT010000313.1:0-3982 GCF_040883305.1 Lutibacter sp. | reverse complement strand
GTGACATTTAAAAAACAATAAATATAAACACAATGAAAGAATTAATCAAACAATACGAAACTGCAAAAAAGAAATCTTTAAAATTCATGAAGAAAGGACAAATCAATAAATACTTTGATGCCTTAATTGAAATGAATCATTACAAAAAAATGATAACAGTTAGTGCTAATTAATTAGTTCAAATCCGCAATATGGCACCAAAGCTTTCGGAATTTTAATTCCTTCAGGTGTTTGGCAATTTTCTAACAAACCTGCCAATATCCGTGGCAATGCTAAAGAACTACCATTTAAAGTATGTGCTAATTCACTTTTACCTTCGCTATTTTTAAAGCGAAGTTTTAAGCGATTTGCCTGAAATGCTTCAAAATTAGAAACAGAACTAACTTCTAACCAACGATCTTGTGCGGTTGAAAACACTTCAAAATCGTAAGTTAATGCTGCTGTAAATCCAATATCGCCACCGCATAAACGTAAAATTCTAAATGGTAAATTTAGTTCTTTTAAAATTCCTTTTACGTGATCTACCATAGTGCCTAAAGCTTGGTAAGATTTAGTTGGATGTTCAATTCTAACAATTTCAACTTTATCGAATTGATGTAATCTATTTAAACCACGCACATGAGCTCCGTAAGAGCCGGCTTCGCGTCTAAAACAAGGCGTATAAGCAGTATTTAAAATTGGAAAATCACCTTCTTTTAAAATTACATCTCTATAAATATTTGTTACAGGTACCTCTGCTGTAGGAATTAAATACAAATTATCTTGTGCATCGTGGTACATTTGCCCTTCTTTATCTGGCAATTGCCCGGTTCCAAATCCAGAAGCTTCATTTACTAAATGCGGCACCTGAACCTCGTTATAACCAGCTTCGGTATTTTTATCTAAAAAATAATTGATTAATGCACGTTGTAATTTTGCGCCTTTTCCTTTATATACTGGAAAACCTGCTCCTGCAATTTTATTTCCAAGTTCAAAGTCAATAATATCATACTTTTTTGCTAATTCCCAATGAGGCAAAGCACCTTCGTGCAATACTGGAATTTCTCCTTCTTGCAATACATTTAAATTGTCTTCTTCTGAAGAACCTGCAGGAACAATATCATTTGGAATATTAGGAATTAAATACAACAATTCTTGTAATTCTATTGCTTTATTTTGAAGGCTTTCTGTTAAATCTTTAGATTTTTCTTTTAATAAAACCGTTTTTTGTTTTAAAATTTCAGCTTTTGAACGTTCGCCTAATTTAAATAATTGCCCAATATCTTTTGATAATTTATTAGATTCTGCCAAAACCGCATCCAATTCGGTTTGAATTGCTCTCCTACTTTCGTCGGCAGCAATGGTTTTTGCAACCAAATCAGCAGCGTTTTTTAAATTTCTTTTTTCTAAACCTTTTAAAACAGCTTCTGTGTTTTCTCTAATAAATGCAACTTGTAACATTGTTCTTTCCTTTTATTGAATGGCAAATTTAATAAATTGCTGATAAAAGGAACTAAATAGTTTAATTTGATTTTAAAGAAATAGTTGCTGAAATTTCTGAAATTATTTGAGGTACTTCAGAAACCTTGAAATTAAAGTCGATATTGAATGAATTTTTATCGTTTTTAGTAAGCTTAAAATCGCCATTTTTTATTGCAAAATAACCTGTTTCTCCTTTGCAATAACACAATCTACCAAAATATAATTTTATATCTTGAAGGGCTTCATTGGATAATTTAATTGGAGCTATAGTTGTAGGTAATTCAGCATATACAATTTCGATATAATTACCATCTTGTGTATTTGGAATTTCATTTCTTTTGTAGGTATATTTTAAAATTGTTTTATCACCTTCCGAAATAACTGGATACAATATGCCAATATTATCCTTTTCAAAAACAATAGTTTTATTAGGAATTAGCTCAATAGAACAAGTACCATTTTCTGGACAGGTTGTTACTTCTTGGTTTATATGTTGACTTACCGTATAATTAGATTTACAAGAAATCATAAACATCATACATACTATTAAAATTGTTCTCATAATTTATATTCATTCAAAAAGAATGCCGTTAATATAATTTTCACTTGTTTTTTTATCTTTTGCCAATTGATTCTTTAAAGCTTCAACAGAATTAAATTTTTGTTCTTCTCTTAAAAATTTCAACACTTCAATTTGAATTTTTTTACCATAAATTCGAGAATTAAAATTAAAAAAATGAATTTCAATAGTTTGGTTTACACCGCTAACTGTTGGTCTAAAACCTATATTCATCATTCCAAAAACAACTTTATTTTGGATGTTAGATTTTACGATATATGCGCCTGTTTTTGGGATTAGTTTATAGGTTTCTGAAATATGTAAATTAGCTGTTGGAAATCCAATTTTTTCACCTAAATTTTTTCCTTCAACCACAATACCAGTTAACATAAAGTTGTAACCCAAATAGCTGTTTGCTTTTACTATTTCACCTTTTTCAATAGCATTTCTAACTTTTGTAGAACTAACCGTTATATCACTAATTTCTTTTTGAGAAATTTTTTTCACCTTAAAATTATAGGTGTGGCCATACTCTTGTAATTGTTCAAAATTACCTTCTCTATTTTTTCCAAAATGATGATCGTAACCAATTACTAATCTCGAAATATTTAAAGTATTTACTAAAATATTTCTTACAAACTCTAAGGCCGATAGTTTTGCAAATTCCAAAGAAAATTCGTGTATTACTAAAATATCTAATCCTAAATTTTCCAGTAATTCTGTGCGCTCTTCAATGGTATTAATTAATTTAATATCTAAATCTTTTTGCAATACCATCCGTGGATGCGGAAAAAAAGTAAGCAATACTGCTGTAGCATTATTATTTTTAGCACTTTTAATTAATTTTTTAATCACCTTTTGATGTCCGATATGAACACCATCGAAAGTACCAATGGTAACAAAAGTTTTATTGGTTGATTTAAAATTAGATAAATTAGTGAAAATTTTCAAAATTAGAAAACTAAATTAAGTGTTATAAAGTGGCAAAAATACTTTATTTAATTAAATATAAGTTAAATCTAATAATTAAAAGGCATTATAATTGTGTTCAAATTATTATAATTTATATTTGTAGGTTGCCAATAAATAAAAAAACATACGCATGAGATATATTAATATTAGATTTTTTTTGCTCTTTATTTTTTTTACAAGCCAGTATTTTATGGCTTCTGCTCAAAAATCGACTAATATTTGGTCTAAAAAATCTATATCAGAAAAAAATTCATCTTTAAAAATAGCGCGAAAATCTATACCAAAAAAATATAAAGTATATGATTTAGATTTAGAATCGTTAAAAAATAAATTAAAAAACGCCCCAAAAAGAAAAGATGGTTTAAAAAATTCTAATGTTATTTTAAATTTTCCAAATAGTAATGGAGAGTTAGAAAACTTTCAAATTTTTGAAACTCCTATTCTAGCAGAAAATCTTCAAAAAAAATATCCAAATATAAAATCTTATATTGGTACTAGTTTGAACAAATCTGGCACAACCATTCGGTTTAGCGTTACTGCAGCAGGTTTGAATGCTATGACCTTAAAAAATGCTTATGAATCAACTTTTATTGATCCTTATACTAAAAATAGAAAATCTTATTTAGTTTATAATAAATCTGATGCACCAACACCAGAAGAAGACTTTGTCTGTAAATTTGACGATTACAATTCTGCTAATAAGACTCCTAATAATCTAAATCAAAATACATCTGCTAAAGTTGAAAATGCAAATGATGGTAAATTAAGGACTTATAGGCTGGCAGTTGCAACTACTGGAGAGTATGCCCAATTTCATCTTACACAACAAGGTGTAGCTGAAACCGAAACAGAAGCTGTTAAAAAAGGGGCTGTTTTATCGGCTATTGCAACAACAATGACACGTGTTAATGGTATTTTTGAAAGAGATGTAGCTTTAACCATGGTTTTAGTTGATAATAATACAGATATAATTTTTTTAGATGGAGTAAT
>NZ_JBFLKT010000312.1:0-5788 GCF_040883305.1 Lutibacter sp. | reverse complement strand
TGTGGTACTATCAATAGCTAAATTTTCGAAATTGGTTTTATAACCACACGATCTAGATACAAATATATCGTTTCTATCGTAACTAAAATAAATGGTATCAGCTAAATTCCCAGATGTAATCTGATAACTTGTTGTATATTGGTTTATATCAAGTGGAATTTGTATTGAGTCGAAAGATTTAGCGGTATAATTAGAAATTAAACCTTTATTAAGAACTCTAATAGAATCTATCTTTATAGTTTTTACAAGTGTATCATTTTCAAAATTATAAAACTTGAGCATTAAATTTGGAGTAGTATTTTCCAAACAAATATCATCTTTTTCACAACTAATTATTAATGCAAACGCTATAACCAGTAAAGTAATGTGTTTTTTCATTTAAATAAATTTTCACCAAACTACTAATTTTTAATTATTTATGAAGATTGGTATTGGTCATTTTGTATTAAAAACCCTATTAATGGGCTTTTCTCATAATTATTTTAATTCTAAAAGCACCACATTTTCTACATGATGTGTTTGTGGAAACATATCTACAGCTTGTGTTTTAATAATGTTGTATTGTTCTTTCATTAAACTTAAATCGCGTGCTTGGGTTGCCGAATTACAGCTCACGTATACAATGCGTTTTGGTGCAATTTCCAAAATTTTAGCTACCACATTTTTATGCATTCCATCTCTTGGAGGATCTGTAATAATAACATCTGGCTGTCCGTGTTTTTTTATAAAACTATTATTAAAAACATCTTTCATATCACCTGCATAGAATTCAACGTTGTCAATGTTATTTAATTGTGCATTAAGTTTAGCATCTTCAATTGCTTCTGGAACAGATTCTACTCCAATTACTTTTTTAGCATTTTTTGCAACAAATTGAGCAATTGTTCCTGTTCCTGTATAAAAATCGTACACTACTTCGTTGCCTGTTAAATTAGCAAAATTTCGTGTAATTTTATATAATTCGTAAGCTTGAGTGGAATTTGTCTGATAAAATGACTTTGGTCCAATTTTAAACTTTAAACCTTCCATTGCTTCGAAAATATGATCTCTTCCCTTAAATAAAATAATATCTTGATCGTATAAAGTATCATTTCCTTTACCATTAATTACATATTGAAGTGATGTAATTTCTGGAAATTTTTCAGCAAGGGCATTTAATAAGCCTTCACGTTTTAGTTTATCTTCTTTAAAAAATTGAATTACAACCATAATTTCTCCTGTTGAAGAAATCCGTAACATTATGGTGCGTAATAATCCAGATTGTTCTCTTGGATTAAAAAATTCCAGTCCGTTTTCTATACCATAATTCTTAATAAAATTACGAATATCATTTGACGGATCTTCTTGTAAATGACATTTAGAAACATCTAAAATTTTATCCCACATTCCAGAAATATGAAATCCACATGCATTTCTATTATCAATTTCTTCTTCAGAATTTATTTCTTCCAAGGTTAGCCAACGGCTGTTTGAAAACGAAAATTCCATTTTATTTCTGTAAAAATAAGTTTTTTCGCAACCTAATATAGGAGTAATCTCAGGTAATTCTAAATGACCAATTCTAATTAGATTGTTTTTAACTTCATTTTCTTTATAGGCAAGTTGGTGTTCATATTTCATGTTTTGCCATTTACAACCACCACAATGCTCAAAATGTTCGCAAACAGGTTCGGTTCTTTTGTCAGAATATTTATGAAACTTTATTGCAGTTCCTTCAAAATATGCTTTTCTTTTTTTTCCAGTCCTTATGTCAACAACATCGCCAGGAACTGTGTTTGTTAAAAAAATTACACGTCCGTCAGGTGCTTTTGCAACAGTTTTTCCTCTTGCACCAGCATCTATTACTTCTATATTTTCAAAAATAAGTTGTTTCTTTCTTCTTGCCATGTTGCAAATGTAATATTTTAACACAAAAAAAGCACCCCGAAAAGAGATGCTTTTAATTAAATTGTTTAGTGTGTTATTCTACACTTCTCATATAAGCAGCAAGTGCAGCTAATTCGTCTCCAGATAAGTCTTTTACAAAACCGTCTAAGTTCGCTTTCATAATTGCAACCTGACCTGGATCAGTATCAACAATTGCAGGAGATTCTCCTTTTAAGAATTTTACAAGATTACCATTTTGTTCATCATAAACTTTAACAATATCTTTTATTGAAGGACCAATAACTTTCGCATCTGGCTGATGACAAGTTGTACATGTTTTATCTGTAAATAATTGTTTACCTAATGCAATATTGTCTACCGGATCAGCAGCAACTTCTTTTTTTACTTCTTCAACTTTTGTTTCAACTTCTTTTTTTACTTCTTCTTTCTTTTTATCACCACAACTTGTAAATATTGCAGCAACTAAACCTAACACTAAAACTGATTTTCTCATTTTTTTTTATTTAATTATAATTGAAACAAATTTATTCAAATAATTTTAACCTTATGTGATTTTTATGACATTTTTATTTTGTTTTAATACTTCTTTTTTGAAGTAATAAAAATCCGTTAAATATTTTGTAATTTGCGAAAAATTAGGGTGATTTCTCTCCTTTAAATGAGGAATTGATTATTTTTTAATTTAGAATTTTATTGAAATGATTTCAGAAAAAGTAACATCGCAACAAGCAATCGATTTAGAAAATAAATACGGAGCTCATAATTACCATCCACTTCCTGTAGTTTTAAGTAGAGGAGAAGGTGTATATGTTTGGGATGTAGAAGGAAAAAAGTATTACGATTTTTTATCTGCCTATTCAGCCGTAAATCAAGGACATTGCCACCCAACAATAATTAATGCTTTAACGGAACAAGCCAGTAAATTAACATTAACATCGCGCGCATTTTATAATGATGTGTTAGGTAATTACGAAAAATATGTAACTGATTATTTTGGTTTTGATAAAGTATTACCAATGAATACGGGTGCAGAGGCAGTTGAAACTGCTATAAAATTATGTAGAAAATATGCATATGAGAAAAAAGGGATTCCAGAAAATGAAGCACAAATTATAGTTTGCGAAAATAATTTTCATGGACGTACAACTACAATAATTTCTTTTTCTAATGATGAAGATGCGCGTAAAAATTTTGGACCATTTACAGCTGGTTTTATAAAAATTGAGTACGATAATTTAGAAGCTTTAGAAAGTACTTTAAAAACGACTAAAAATATTGCTGGTTTTTTAGTAGAACCAATTCAGGGTGAAGCTGGTGTTTATGTTCCTTCTGAAGGATATTTAGCAAAGGCAAAAACTTTATGCGAAAAAAATGATGTACTTTTTATTGCAGATGAAGTTCAAACAGGAGTCGCAAGAACTGGACGTTTATTAGCAACCTGCGGAAATTGTACTTGTGAAAATAAAGATTGTTCGGGAACACCCGAAGTAAAACCAGATATTCTAATCTTAGGAAAAGCTTTAAGCGGTGGTGTGTATCCAGTTTCTGCTGTTTTTGCTAATAATGAAATTATGAATGTTATAAAGCCAGGACAACATGGTTCTACTTTTGGAGGAAATCCTTTGGCGTGTGCTGTTGCAATTGCTGCCTTAGAAGTTGTTAAAGATGAAAAACTTGCAGAAAATGCAAATATTTTAGGTGAACTTTTTAGAAGTGAAATACAAAAACTTGTTGATGCAAGTAGTTTGGTAAATGGAGTACGTGGTAAAGGTTTGTTGAATGCAATTTTAATTAACGATACTGAAGATAGCACTACTGCTTGGGATATTTGTATTAAATTAAGGGATAATGGTTTATTAGCAAAACCGACACACGGAAATATAATTCGTTTTGCTCCTCCATTAGTAATGACTAAAGAGCAATTGCTAGAATGTGTTGCGATTATAAAAAAGACAATTTTAGAATTTAAATAATTTTAAAAATAAAGATTATAAAAAAAAAGCGGCAATTTTGCCGCTTTTTTTTATAGAGTTTTGTAAGTGCTTAGAGAGCAAGAATTATTTTGAAATTTTATCAATTAATGTTAATTCTTCATCAGAAAAAGCAGTATTTCTTATAGCCTTTAAGCTATCTAAAATTTGTTCAGTTTTACTGGCTCCAATTAATACAGATGTGATTCTTTCATCTTTTAATATCCAAGAAATAGCCATTTGTGCCAAACTTTGATTTCTGTTTCTAGCAATTTCATTTAACTGCTTAATTTTTGAGAGTTGCTGTTCTATTTGATCTGTATTTAAATATCGCCCATCTTTTACAGCTCTAGAATCTTTTGGGAAACCATTTAAATATTTATCGGTAAGCATTCCTTGTGACAATGGGGAAAAAGCAATTGCACCAACGCCTTCCTTTTCAATCGTATCGAGTAATCCGTTTTCAACCCAACGGTCAAATATACTGTATCTCGGTTGATGAATTAAACAAGGAGTTCCTAAATCTTTTAAAATTTTAGAGGCTTTTGCAGTGTCTTCAGCACTATAACTTGAAATACCTATATATAAGGCTTTTCCTTGACGTACCATTAAGTCTAAAGCACCCATAGTTTCTTCTAAAGGAGTTTCAGGATCTGGTCTATGAGAATAAAAAATATCGACATAATTTAAACCCATACGTTTTAGGCTTTGATCTAAACTAGCCATTAAATACTTTTTTGATCCCCATTCGCCATAAGGTCCAGGCCACATATCATACCCAGCTTTTGATGAAATAATTAATTCGTCTCTATATTTTTTGAAATCTTTTTTTAAGATTTTTCCGAAGGTTGTTTCAGCAGAGCCATAAGGTGGTCCGTAATTATTTGCTAAATCGAAATGTGTAATTCCATTATCAAAAGCACACTTTAGTAGATTTCTAGCATTTTTAAAATCGTCTTTTTTTCCAAAATTATGCCATAGACCTAGAGAAAGTTCAGGAAGCAACAATCCGCTATTTCCTGTTCTTCTATAATTCATTTTGTCATAACGTGAAGGATCTGCCTCATATTTAAATTTCTTACTCATAATTTAATTGGTGTTAATACTTTGAATTTTTATTCTGGAGCTTTGTCTTTGTGTTTAAATCGTCTATGTGTCCAAAAATAATATTCTGGTTTTGTTCTAATTTGTTTTTCAACTTTTTCTAAAAAAATGTCAGTTAATAGGTAATCTTTAAATTTAGGAGCATCGTTTGTTATTAAACTAAATGTGGTTTCATAATGGCCACGCTTTACTTTTTTTACGTCCATAAATACCATATTTAAATCATACCTTTTTGCAAGCATTTCTGCTCCTGTATGAATGGGAACTTTAACGCCTAAAAATTCACTCCAATAAAAAGTCTTTTTTAACTGTGGAGATTGATCGCTAAGCAAACCATACATAGCTTGTATGTTGTTTTTTTGATTGTATTTAATTTCAGAAATAATTTTAGAAGTTTGTACTAATGAAGTTCCAAATTTAGTTCTAGATTTTAGTATTTTATTATTAAAATACTTGTTGTTTACTTTCGTATAGGCAGCATATCCTTTATAGGAAACAAAAGAATCTACGCTCATTATCCACTCCCAATTTGCATAATGGGGACCTACTAAAATTACACTTTTACCGTCTTTATATAATTCTGTAAAAAAATCAATATTTGGGAATTTGTACCTTTTATAAACTGCTTCTTTAGATACCGTAAACGATTTTATCATTTCAATAAAAACATCAACAAAATGGTGGTAAAATTTTTTGCTAATTTTTATAAGTTCTTTGTCAGTCTTTTCAGGAAAAGAAAGCTTTAAATTATTAAAAACTACTTTTTTTCTATAACCAATTATATAATATACTAATAAATAAACACCATCAGAAATAATATATAATAT
>NZ_JBFLKT010000311.1:0-4639 GCF_040883305.1 Lutibacter sp. | reverse complement strand
CTTCTATATTCCAATTTTCTGAAGCATCTGTCCCAATAAAAATACTTTTGTCTGACATTGCATTAAAATAAGCCTCAAAATTTGCATCAGAAGCATTTTTATGCCAATTAATAAGTACGGTTTCAATGGCTTCTTTTTCTGAAATCGTGTTTACCTTATTAACTTTCTTTTCCTCGTTTATAGAACAAGAAACCACTAATAACATTAAAAATAATAAAGAATAGAATTTCATAGGTTTAAATTATTGTCTTGATATTGTACTAGAAGGTCTCTTCCGTTTAGATTCAAGTTTCTTTTTTGAAACACTTAAATCTTCAACAGGTTGTTCTGTATCTATTTCCAAAGAATTTTGTAAATCTTCAGCCTTATAAATAGTATTTATTTTTGAGTTTACAGCAGAATATAAATCTATTATTTTTTTGACTTCTTCTTTAACTTCCTCTTTAGAAATTGAACGAATAGTTGCCATATCCGCCAATCGTAAAGTTTCATTATGCAAAACGTTAAATCTAGCCACTACATTTAACGCCGTTAACTTTTCTACTCTAATGGTGTCTATCATATTTTTAACCAACCCTGAAAGTTCTTCAGCATTATTAAGTGCTTCTAAATTAGAAACATTGTAATATTTTAACATAAACTGGTCTAATTTCTGATATTCTTTCCAATCTTTTAGATTTTGTTTGGCTTCTGGAATAAGTGTTTCACTTGTATTATTTATTATTCTATCTGTATCTTCTACCACTAAAGTATCTCCGTTAGCGATAACCTCTTCTACCTTATTGTTTTTATTACAAGAAAAACTCAAAAATAAGATTATGAATAAAAAACTATATAAATACTTCATTGTAAAACTATTTGTTGTCAAAAATAGTAATAAAATAACTCTTATAAATAAAAAATATTATTTTCATGTATTTACATTTATTGTTTTTAACGGTCATTTAGCAGCCTCGCGACTGTTCGCTACCTACCTGTCCGGCAAGCATGTTTACCATTTCAATAAGCAATAAACTTTTTAGCTTGCTCGTTTCATAAAAAACAAGTACTTCAAATTAAGATATTTAATTTCTGTATATTTGATCTTCTTAAAAACCAACAATATTTACATGAAAAAACGGATTTTAATTATTGGTGCTTGTGGTCAGATTGGAACTGAATTAACATTAAAATTACGAGAAATAAACGGTAAAAAAGCTGTAATTGCTGCAGATATTAGAAAGGGAAGTAAAGAGTTAACTAAATCTGGTCCTTTTGAATTAGTAAATGCAATGGATTATGATTCTATTTTAAAAACTATTGAAAAATATAAGGTTACAGATGTATATTTAATGGCTGCAATGCTTTCTGCAACCGGAGAAAAATATCCAGATAAAGCTTGGGAGTTAAATATGAACTCCCTATTTAATGTGTTAAATTTAGCAAAAGAAGGAAAAATTAAAAAATTATTTTGGCCAAGTTCAATAGCAGTTTTTGGGCCAACCACACCAAAGGAAAACACTCCCCAAGAAACCATAATGGAACCATCAACAGTATATGGAATCAGCAAACAAGCTGGGGAACGCTGGTGCGAATACTATTTTAACAAATACAATGTAGATGTTAGAAGTTTAAGATACCCTGGAATTATTAGCTGGAAAACAAATCCAGGTGGTGGTACAACAGATTATGCTATTGAAATTTTTCATAAAGCAATACTTGAAGGCACATATACTTCGTTTTTAAATAAAAATTCCAAATTACCAATGATGTTTATGGATGATGCTATTGATGCTACTATAAAAATTATGGATACACCTGAAGAAAAAGTTAAAATACGATCTTCTTATAATTTAGCTGCAATTAGTTTTACACCTAAAGAAATTGCCGATGAAATTAAAACTAAAATACCCGCATTTAAACTAAAATACCAATCAGATTTTAGACAAGCTATTG
Source organism: Lutibacter sp. (assembly GCF_040883305.1). Lineage (GTDB taxonomy): Bacteria > Bacteroidota > Bacteroidia > Flavobacteriales > Flavobacteriaceae > Lutibacter. The sequence goes on along the minus strand of NZ_JBFLKT010000311.1, from coordinate 2,704 downwards.
CAGATAGCTGGCCTCAAAGTATAGATGATTCACGAGCTCGATCGGATTGGGATTGGCAGCATAAATACGATCTTAAAAGACTATCTCAAACAATGTTAGACAACCTCTTTCTAAAATATAAATCTTAAATTATTTATTTTATATTTCTTAACATAGTAAAAAAATTAATTAAACACTCTAAAGCCCTTTTTGGACAACTTAAACCCTTGAAAATAAACAGATTTTTCACTATAACGTTTTAGTAAAATAACCCATTATATGACATCTATCATATCTTTAGTTTTAGGGTTCAACTAACTTTGTGTCTTTAAAAAAGACAATTTAATAAAATACTATATAATTATGAACATTTCACATATTGAACACTTAGGAATAGCAGTAGAAAATCTAGAAGAATCAATTAAATACTACGAAAATATATTAGGACTAAAATGTTATAATATTGAAGAGGTTGTTGATCAAAAAGTGAAAACAGCCTTTTTTTTGGTAGGTGACACAAAAATTGAATTATTAGAAAGCACTTCTCCAGATGGACCAATTGGTAAATTTATTGAGAAAAAAGGACAAGGTATTCACCATATTGCCTTTGCTGTACCAAATGCTTCTGAAGCATTAAAAACTGCCGAAGAACGCGGCGTTAAACTTGTTGATAAAGTTTCTAGAAAAGGAGCTGAAGGATTAAAAATTGGATTTTTACATCCAAAATCTACACAAGGAGTGCTTACAGAACTTTGTTCTAAAGAATAATAATTTAGGTATCTTCTTAAAAAATTAATAGATAAGCACATAAAAATGGCAAATCAAGATAAAATTAATGAGCTCATTGAAAAAAGAGCCAAAGCGAAATTAGGTGGTGGTGAAAAACGTATCGATTCGCAACATGCTAAAGGAAAACTAACAGCACGTGAGCGTATCGATATTCTCTTAGATGAAGATAGTTTCGAAGAATTTGATATGTTTGTAACCCACAGAACAAAATCTTTTGGATTAGATAAACAAATTTATCTTTCTGATGGTGTTGTAACTGGTCACGGTACAATAGACGGACGTATCGTTTACATTTTTGCACAAGATTTTACAGTATTTGGAGGTTCATTATCCGAAACATATGCTTTAAAAATATGTAAAGTAATGGATATGGCCATGAAGATTGGAGTTCCAGTTATTGGATTAAATGACAGTGGTGGAGCGCGTATTCAGGAAGGTGTGAGATCTTTAGCTGGTTATGCAGAAATTTTTCAAAGAAATATTATGGCATCTGGTGTAATTCCACAAATTTCATCAATTTTAGGTCCTTGTGCTGGTGGAGCAGTTTATTCTCCTGCCCTTACCGATTTTACAATTATGACCGAAGGTACTAGCTATATGTTTGTAACAGGTCCAAAAGTAGTACAAACTGTAACAGGTGAAGTAGTAACAACAGAACAATTGGGAGGTGCAAAAATTCACTCTACCAGATCTGGTGTATCACATTTCTTAGCAGCAAATGACGAAGAAAACTTATTATTGGTTCGAAAAATATTAAGCTATTTACCATCTAACAATCTAGAAGAAGCACCAGTTATAACTTGTAACGATCCTATTGACAGGTTAGAAGATGCTTTAAATGAAATTATCCCTGAAAATCCAAATCAACCTTACGATATTGTTGATGTAATTTCAATCCTAGTCGATAATGGCGAATTTACAGAAGTCCATAGAAATTACGCTCGTAATATTTGCGTAGGTTTTGCAAGATTTAATGGACACCCTGTTGGTATTGTTGCAAATCAGCCAAAATATTACGCTGGGGTATTAGATATTGAAGCTTCAAGAAAAGCAGCAAGATTTGTTCGTTTTTGTGATGCGTTCAACATTCCACTGGTTACACTAGTTGATGTACCTGGTTTCTTACCTGGAACAGGTCAAGAATACGGTGGAATTATTTTACACGGAGCAAAATTGCTTTTTGCTTATGGTGAAGCAACTGTTCCAAAAGTAACAATCACTTTACGAAAATCTTATGGTGGAGCTCATGATGTAATGAGTTGTAAACAACTACGTGGTGATGTAAACTATGCTTGGCCAACTGCAGAAATTGCTGTAATGGGGGCTAAAGGAGCTGTTGAAGTTTTAGAAGGATCAAATATTAGAAAAATTGAAGATGCTGAAGAAAAACAGGAATACATCGATAAAAAAGAAGAAGAATATACTAAGAAGTTTGCAAACCCTTACGAAGCTGCAAAATATGGTTTTATTGATGATGTAATTGAACCAAGAAACACGCGTTTTAGAATTGTTAGAGCTTTAGAATTACTTCAAAATAAAAAAGAAGTAAATCCGCCTAAAAAACACTCAAATATACCATTATAACTATGTTTACACCTTTAATGACAGATCAAATTAGCGAAGGTTACGTTATTTTGATGACCGGATTATTAATTGTTTTTAGTGCTTTAGTAATACTTATGTTGTTCTTTAAATATGGACTTCCACTAATGCTTTTTACCTACAAAATAATTACCAAAGGAAAAGAAAAGAAAATTAGTGAAATTAAAGCAGTAGCCGATCGCGATTTTACAGGAGAAATTGCTGCTGCAATTGGAGCCGCAGTTCATATGTATTTGCGCGAGCAACACGATCACGAAAGCGCTATTTTAACAATAAAACAAGTTAAAAAACCTTATTCACCTTGGAGTTCTAAAATTTATGGAACACAAAATAG
>NZ_JBFLKT010000310.1:0-3185 GCF_040883305.1 Lutibacter sp. | reverse complement strand
TTTTTCATAATGTTTAATTTTAGTTATTCTTCTTCTTCATTGTGGCACTCACAATAAGGGTTGTTTAGTCTACAATTACATTTACTCATTTCTTTTGTTTTGTTTTGAATAGCACCCCCAACTATTGCCAGAGGTGCTGAATCAAAAATAACTAATCAAACTTAAAACAATTATGAAACAACAATGTAACTCTTTTTATTTAATAATCAAAATAATTTTATTAACAATTCATTCTTACAAAAGGCTTTATCCTATACTCAAAAAGTTCGCCAATCTTATCCTCTGGTAGTTTTAAAATCTCTTGGTTGATTTTTTCAATAGTACCGTTAGTTAATCGTTCTAGTCTATCCGAATTACTTTTTTCTAGTTCGTATAGCTTTTTATAATGCTTTAAATCGTTTTTGGTTTGTATGTATCTATCAAAATCTATTTCCCCTTTAACTTCTGCCTCTGCATCAAAATAAGGCTCTAGGATGCAATCTATTTTATAATGTAATACCTCAAACGAGTTTTTGTGGTAAACTATTTTATCGTTCATATTCAACTCAAATGATTTTAAAGAATGTATAACAGTTGCATGGTCACGATTTAATAATTTACCTGTAGCAGATAAAGAAGATTTAATATATTTTCTCATAAAGTGATAAAACAAACATCTAGCCATAACGCTATGTATTCTTCTATCTTTTTTTATCAAATCTACATCTGTAACTTCTTTTACAGTATTGTATAAAAATTGTTCTGGTGTCATAATTGTTTATTTGTCTTCTCTTAGGTTTTTAATTTCTCTTTCAATATAGTCTTTTGCCTTTAATAAATCTTGTAACTCGTCATGTTTTTTTCCTGCGCGGCAAATATATTTAACGACGTTTCCTCTATTAAAATTGAGATCGTATGCTTTTGCGACATCTATAACATCAAATCCATTTTTGTTTTTGTAATGTATCATTTTTTAAAAGTGTTAATTGCGTTATTAATTTCTGATTCTATATTATCTTTAACTGTTTCAAAATCCCAAACCGATAAATTCATTTTTAAAGCGTTCTTAGGGCTTTTTAAAAGTTCTTGTACGTTACCTATTGTTTTTTCTTTTTCATCGTTAGAAACGTAAATAGGATGCTTTAAATCGTCTCCTGCCTCTCTAAATAGTGTATACATTTCTGATTGGTTCAAAAAATCTTTAAATTCGTCTACTAATTGGTAAAGAGGTTTGTCTAGTACTCTTTGTATTCCGTTTCTTGGGATACCATCAAAAACAGTTGTTTTATAATGCTGTAATTGCTGCTTTAAAAGTACAATATACAACTTTGCAAACAATTCATAGTCATTTATTTGATTTTTTTCTTTTTCTTCTATGTAATCGGAGATAGTGTTAAATGCTTCAATGTCTGTTTCATTTATTGGAAATGGGTTTTTATTGCCATTACCTCCAAACCTCCAGAAGATTCTATTTTGTGCTTCTTTTATTTTCATAATTTTAAGTTGTTTTTACGTTATATCAATATATCATCTTCTTCGCTAATATAAGGCATCCAATCGTCATCTACTCTTATTGTAAAAGGTTTAAAAGGTTTACCCCCTCTAATAACTTTACACCTACATTCTGAATAATCTCCTTTATTTTCAACAATCATAACCATTTCACACTTCTGCCCTAAGATAGTACCTAAGTGACCTCTTATCTTATCGCTGTTAGGGTTTAAATGTAGTAAACCGCATAGATGGCTATTAGTTACTGTTGTGTATTTCATTAGCTTTTCAGTAAACTCTTTGCACTCTGTTTGATTGTTAAAGTCATTCACACAATCTACAACCCCATCTAACATAACTAGTCCTAAGTTATTTCTATAAGGAGATTCCATGTATAACCATTCCAATAGTTCTAGCCTTTCTTTAGTTGATTTTTCCCTCCACATAATACTAATGTAATTATCTGGATGCGCTCCAACCATGAAAGGCACTCTTTTAGCAGTCATAACTGTATCGTAAAGACTTTGCTCTGTATCTATGCTTATCAAATACCTATCTCCTAAATAGCCTTTTATATCTAGATTATCGGTATAATAATTTGCTTTACCTCCGATTGTACACGCTTCTATGAGTGATTTAACAAATGTTTTCCTACTTTTTTCTTGTCCTGTAATTAAACTGATATTACCAAACGATCCAAACTTTAATGGATAATAAACACCTCCATAACTCTTATCGTCTATGCCTATGCTAACTGCAAGTGGAGGTCTTTCTACGTTTTGTTTAATGTCAACAATGTAACTATCAAAGTAATTTTTATCTATAACTACAGCTTCTTCATTGTTTTTTAAAATATTTGGATCAAGTTTCATTTTTTGTATTTGTTTAAGTTTCCTATTCTATCTTGAACATTTAACCAATTTTTAAAGTTAGTAAAAAAATCATTAGTATTTTTATGTAGCCGATTTTCTTCTATGATATGCAGTTTATAGTTTTTTAATAAATCTGTAAGACTGCCCTCTCTTATTCTTAGCCTCATGTAAATCGCTTCTATCCTTGTAGCAAAACCTCCCGATTTAACCTCATCAACAAATTTGCTATAGATGCTATTTATAGTATCTACACTTACACTTACACTTACACTATCACTTACAGTTGCTTTTCGTACTTTTTCGTTAACGCTTGTTGAACGGTCGTTGGATTTCGTTGCACGAACTTTAGCACTTGCTTTTCCTGCTTGACTTCTTTGCTCTCTTTGTTTATCCCATTTTTTTAAATCTCGCTTCAATGAACATTTAACATTTTCAAAAAGAGCGTTTATTACATAGTCATCTGTTTCTGGATTTTCATCATTCACATAAGCAAATATGTGTTTAATTAGTTTACCCGCTACTTCATCTGGCAATGCTTTAAACATTCCATTCCAATCTGAATATGCTATAAATGATTTTTTACCTTCTGCCATAATTTTGTTTAATTAAAAAACCCTTTTACCGTTCGACGTTGGAGGTCTACTAAGTAAAAGGGTTTAACCAATATTTTATTAACGTCTCCAACACGTTGTGTACAAATATACAAATTTATTTTAATTCTACAATAGTAAAATCTATAAATTCTTTTCCTTTACTTACAATCTCTTTTTTTACATTTAACTCGTATATCATCCGATCATTCATTCCTGTACGCTTTTGTACCACATCCAGAAACGGTTTTAA
>NZ_JBFLKT010000309.1:0-6491 GCF_040883305.1 Lutibacter sp. | reverse complement strand
TTAGTCAATTTTTCTGAGAAATTATTGACAGGAAGTATTGGAAGCGCTTCTGCTCGAATTTTAATTTCTTCTGTTGTAAAAGAGGAAGAAATTAGCCTTCCAGAAGTATTGAAAATTTTAGATGAAACGCAAAAAGCAAAAGAATCTAACAAGACATTAAAAGAAAGAGATAAACAAAAAGATGAGTTTCTGGATACTGTTGCACATGAACTAAAAACACCCATAACTTCTATTAGAGCTCTGTCTGAAATATTATTAGATGATAATGAAATTGAAAACGATGTTAAAAATAAATTTTTAACAAGTATTTTAAGTGAAAGTGAACGCATTAGCAGACTCATAAATAACATTTTAGATTTAGAAAAATTAGCCACTGGTAAAGAAAAATTAGAATTAAAAGAAAATTCAATACAAGAAACTATTTTAAAATCCATTAACTCTGTACTGCCGTTAGCAGAAAAAAAGAAAATTGTAATTAATACAGAAGGAATAAAAAATGCACACATAATTTACGATGAAGATAGAATTCAACAAGTAATTATAAACTTGCTATCAAATGCCATAAAATTTTCAAATGAAGAAATTGGAAGCGTTTCAGTTTATACTTTTCAGAACGAAAATAATATTGAAATTTCAGTAGAAGACAATGGAAAAGGAATTTCAATAGATGAATTAGAATCAATTTTTAATAAATTTTACCAATCAAAAAATCAAACCATATTAAAACCCGTTGGAAGCGGTTTAGGCTTGGCTATTAGCAAACAAATTATTGAAAGTCATAATGGTAAAATTTGGGCTGAAAATTTTAAACCAACTGGAGCAAGAGTCACATTTATTTTACCAATAAACAAGAAGTAATATGAAAAAGATACTAATTGTAGACGACGAACCTAATATTGTAATGTCTTTAGAATATATCTTCAAAAAAGAAAATTTTGAAGTATTCATTGCTAGAGATGGCTCTGAAGCCATTGAAATTGCTGAAGATAATCTTCCAGACATTGTTTTGCTAGATATTATGATGCCGAATGTTGATGGCTATCAAGTATTAAAGCATTTAAAAAACAGTTCGAAGTTAAAGGATATTAAAGTACTATTTTTATCTGCTAAGAATAAAGTTTCCGATATAGAATTGGGCTTACAATTAGGAGCCGATAAATATATTTCCAAACCTTTTTCAACTAAAAAATTAGTAAAAGAAGTAAAAGAATTATTAAAATAAAAAAGATATTCAACTAAAAAAATAAGTATATGAGTTATCAAAAACACTACAAAAGCAGTATCGAAAGCCCAGAAAATTTTTGGAAAGAACAAGCTGAAAATCTAAAATGGTATAAAAAACCATCAACTATTTTATCTAAAGATGAAAATGGATTTGACCGTTGGTTTGCAGATGGAGAATTAAATGTGTGTTATTTAGCAGTTGATAAACATGTAGAAGATGGTTTTGGGGAACAGGCAGCCATTATTTACGAATCACCAGTTACGCAACAAAAAGTAACCTATACATACAACGAAGTAAAAAGTAAAGTAGAACGTTTGGCTGGTGGATTGAGAGATTTGGGTGTTAAAAAAGGAGATACCGTCATTATTTATATGCCAATGATTCCACACGCTGCATTTAGTATGTTGGCTTGTGCCCGAATTGGAGCGATTCACTCGGTGGTTTTTGGTGGTTTTGCGCCACACGAATTGGCAATTAGAATAGATGATTGTAAACCAAAAGCAATAATTACTGCAACATCTGGAATGGAAGTTGACCGTCTAATCGCCTACAAACCAATGGTTGATGAGGCCATTGAACTTGCACAACATAAACCAGAAAAGGTAGTTGTATATCAACGTAATTTGGGTGCTGTTAATCCAAAAACAGAACGCTATATCAGCTATAAAAAATTAGAGAAAAATTCCGAACCTGCGGCCTGCGTTCCAATGAAAGCAACGGATCCACTTTATATTTTGTACACATCAGGTACAACAGGAAAACCAAAAGGTATTTTACGTGATACTGGAGGTTATGCAACCGCTCTAAAATATTCAATGAAAAATATTTATGGTGTTGAAGAAGGAGATACATTTTGGGCAGCATCTGATGTTGGTTGGGTTGTTGGTCATAGTTATATTGTTTACGGGCCACTATTAAATAGAAATACAACTATTGTTTTTGAAGGAAAACCTATTAAAACTCCTGATGCAAGTACATTTTGGAGAATAATAAGTGAAAATAATGTGAAAGTGATGTTCACTGCGCCAACTGCAATTAGAGCTATAAAAAAGGAAGATCCAGATGGTGAATTAATGCAACAATATGATTTAAGTTGTTTGAAATATCAATTTTTAGCTGGTGAACGTTGCGATGTTGCCACTTTAAAATGGCTGGAACAAAAATTACAAATTCCTGTAATTGACCATTGGTGGCAAACAGAATCTGGTTGGCCAATGGTAGCAAATTCTATGGGAATAGAAGCGTTGCCAGTAAAACCAGGCTCTGCAACAAAACCTGTTGCAGGTTATGATATTCAAATTTTAAATGCAGAAGGCGAGCAAATTGGTGTAAATTCGGAAGGTTTTGTAGCTGTAAAATTACCATTACCTCCAGGAAATTTATTAAATATTTGGGGCAATACAGATCGTTTTATTGATGGTTATTTAAAGAAATTTTCAGGCTATTATTTTTCTGGAGATGGAGGTTATATAGATGATGAGGGCTACGTTTTTATTACTGGTCGTGTAGATGATGTAATTAATGTTGCCGGACATAGATTATCAACTGCCGAAATGGAAGAAATAGTTGCCTCTAATCCTTCCGTTGCAGAATGTGCTGTATTTGGTATAGAAAACGATTTAAAAGGGCAAGTTCCTTTAGCATTGGTTGTTTTAAAATCTGGTGATTATGTTTCTAATTTTGAATTAGAATATAATATTGTTCAAGAGGTTAGAAAACAAATTGGACCTGTTGCCTCACTAAAAAAAGTACTGATTGTTAAGCGTTTACCAAAAACACGATCAGGAAAAATCCTTCGAAAATTATTGAGAAATATTGCCGATGGTGTTGAATTCTCAATTCCTTCAACAATTGATGACCCTGAAATAGTTTCTGAAATTACACACGACTTCAAACTTCATAAAATTGGAATTTATGAGCACGCAACTGAAGAGGAAAAAGAAACTTTAGACGATTTACAAGTAGATTCTTTCATTAAGTATTATAAATCTTACCAACATAGTGTTAATGATCCAGAAGGATTCTGGGCACAAATTGCAGAGACATTTACATGGCGTAAAAAATGGGATAAAGTTTTGGAATACGATTGGGATAAACCAAAATTTGAATGGTTTAAAGGTGCAAAACTTAATATTACCGAAAACTGTTTAGATCGTCATTTAGAAAAAAGAGGAGATGACCCAGCAATTATTTGGGAGCCTAATGATCCTAAAGAACCAAATATAATTTTAACATATACAGAATTACATTCAGAAGTGAGTCGTTTTTCCAATGTGCTTAAAAATAACAATGTTGTAAAGGGAGATAGAGTTTGTATTTATATGCCAATGGTTCCTGAATTAGCAATTGCCGTATTGGCTTGTGCTAGAGTTGGAGCGGTACATTCAGTGGTTTTTGCAGGTTTTTCTGCAGTAGCACTTTCAACAAGAATTAATGACGCCGAATGTAAAATGCTTTTAACAACAGACGGTGTAAATAGAGGAGCAAAAGCAGTGGATTTAAAAATTATTGCAGACGAAGCTTTAGAAACGTGTCCAACTATTGAAACTTCAATTGTACTGAATAGAATTAATTCTAAAGTTACAATGAAAGAAGGAAGGGATGTTTGGTGGCACGATGAAATAGCAAAAGTAGATGATATTTGTCCTGCTGAAGAAATGGATGCTGAAGATATGCTATTTATCCTATACACCTCAGGATCAACAGGAAAGCCAAAAGGAATGGTACATTCGTGTGCTGGGTATATGGTGCACACAGCTTATAGTTTTAAAAATGTATTCCAATACCAACATGGTGATGTTTATTTCTGTACTGCAGATATTGGTTGGATTACCGGACATTCATATATTGTTTATGGACCATTAGCAGCTGGTGCAACAACATTAATGTTTGAAGGAGTTCCATCATACCCAGATTACAGTCGTTTTTGGCAAATTGTTGAAAAATATAAAGTGAATCAATTCTATACAGCACCTACTGCAATTAGAGCGTTGGCGGCACAAGGAAATGAATTAACAGAACAAAATGATATAAGTTCCATAAAAGTATTAGGAACTGTAGGAGAGCCGATTAATGAAGAAGCATGGCACTGGTATGATGAAAAGATTGGAAAACAAAAATCTCCAATTGTAGATACTTGGTGGCAAACTGAAACAGGTGGAATTATGATTTCTCCAATGGCGGGTGTTACTCCTACCAAACCAACATTTGCAACAAGACCATTACCTGGAATTCAGCCTTGTATTTTAGACGATAATGGAAATGAAGTTAACACAAATCCTGCAGAAGGTAAATTGTGTATTAAATATCCATGGCCTTCAATTGCACGTACAATTTATGGAGATCACAAGCGTTATAAAGAAACTTATTTTACGGCATTTAAAGACAAATATTTTACCGGAGATGGTTCATTTAGAGATTTAGAAGGTAATTATAGAATAACAGGTAGAGTTGACGATGTTGTAATAGTTTCTGGACATAATTTAGGAACTGCACCAATTGAAAATGTAATAAACGAACATTCAAATGTTGTAGAGTCTGCCATTGTTGGATATCCACATGATATTAAAGGAAATGCGCTATATGCGTATGTAATTGTGTATGAAACTCCTGAAAATGATGATTTCTTACGTCACGAAATCAACGATTTAATAAGAAGAACTATTGGGCCAATTGCAAAACTAGATAAAATTCAATTTGTACCTGGCTTGCCAAAAACACGTTCAGGAAAAATTATGCGAAGAATTTTAAGGAAAATAGCAGAGAATGAAACCTCTAATTTAGGTGACATTTCAACCTTATTAAATCCTGATGTTGTGGCTGCTATTATGGAAGGTTCTTTGGTGAAATAATTTAGAAAGTTAATAAAAAAAAGAATTCTTTTTATTGCTGCTATTTTCTTATTGCTTCATTTTATTTGGAACTACTTTTTAAAAAAGTTCTAAAAAAAATGAAGCAATCTTTTTTTAAATTAAAAGACAACTTCACTTCTATTATAAGGTAATAAAAAAGTATTTTATTAATATTAGATTACTTGTTTATTTATTCAATAACATAAAATCGGTTAACACCATAGCTGCCAATGCTTCAACAATAGGCACAGCTCTTGGCACTACACAAGGATCGTGACGACCCTTTCCCATCATTTCAACAATATTTCCATCTTTATCTATGGTTTGTTGTTTTTGCATAATGGTTGCAACTGGTTTAAAAGCTACTCGAAAGTAAATATCCATTCCGTTGCTAATTCCTCCTTGAATTCCTCCGGAAAGATTTGTTTTTGTAGAACCATCATCATTAAAAATATCGTTATGCTCAGAACCTTTCATTTTAGCACCGCAAAAACCACTTCCATATTCAAAACCTTTAACAGCATTAATAGAAAGCATTGCTTTACCTAATTGGGCATGCAACTTCTCGAAAATTGGTTCTCCCAAGCCAACTGGAACATTTTGGATAACACACGTTACTGTGCCACCAATGGTATCTCCTTGTTTTCTAATTTCATCAATTTTAGAAATCATTTTTTCTGCAACTTCAGCATCAGGACAACGAACAATATTATCTTCAATTTTACTAAAATCCAAATCCTGATACGGTTTTTCTAAAAATAAATCACCTACAGATGACGTGAATGCATTAATTTTTATCTCAGAAATAACTTGTTTTGCAACTGCTCCTCCAACTACCCAATTAGCAGTTTCTCTAGCAGAAGTCCTTCCTCCTCCTCTATAATCTCTATGACCATATTTTTTATCATAAGTAAAATCTGCATGAGAGGGTCTAAATGAATCTTTTATATGAGAATAATCATTAGAACGTTGGTGTACATTTTTAATAATAAATCCAATAGAAGCACCTGTAGTTTTTCCTTCAAAAATACCCGATAAAAATTGTACCTCGTCTGGTTCTTTACGTTGTGTTACAATTTTAGATTGACCTGGTTTTCTCCTATCCATATCCTTTTGAATGGCTTCAAAATCAACTTCAATTCCAGCAGGACAACCATCAATTACACCACCAATAGCTTCACCATGTGATTCTCCAAAAGTTGTAATTGTAAATATTTTTCCAAATGAATTAGACATAAAAATAATTTAAGCAACAAATGTAAAAAAAGAATTTTATAGAAGGTAGGTTTCCCAAATGAAATAAATTTAAAAAAACCACAGTTTTATTGCCATAATAATAACCATAACAATTAAAAAGTTACGAATCATACCATCACCTTTTTTAACAGACCATCTACTTGCAAACCATCCTCCCA
>NZ_JBFLKT010000308.1:0-3915 GCF_040883305.1 Lutibacter sp. | reverse complement strand
TATCATGAACTCCATACCTTATACTTGATGCAATCACCAATTTATCAAAATCTGAAATATTGTTTGTAAAAGTATCAATTGTAAATAATTGAACATCTACATTTTTCTCCTTTAAGGTTTTTACAATTTCATTACAAATTTTTGTTGTTTGTCCGTCAACTGTTGCATATATAATTCCAATTCGTTCACTCATAACATATATATTATTAAAGTATCAAAATTACCTAAAAAACAGGTCTGTTCTTATGACATTTATCAATTAGCTGAGGCTGGCTAAAACCTGCACATTTACAAAAAGTTGTTACACAAATATATAGAAGTGTTATTCTAAAATTTAAGGGAGTAGTATAAAGGCTATTATTTTGATTTTAATCAAAAAAACCCATTCAATTAGAATGGGTTTTTACGTTTTTAAAAAGATTCTTTTAATGCTTATAAAACTTTTACATTAACTGCATTTAAACCTTTTTTACCTTCTTTAAGTTCAAATTCTACCTCATCACCTTCTCTGATTTCATCAATCAATCCAGAAATGTGCACAAAATAATCTGTGTTAGAACCTGCCTCTGTTACAAATCCAAAACCTTTAGATTCGTTAAAAAATTTTACTGTACCTTTTTTCATTGTTAAAAAATAAATTAAAGTGCTAAGTTACTAATATTTTGTAATTTCTAATACTATTTTAAAAAAATATTTGAAATAATATAATAGTAACTTACTGTTAATCTATAAGTTCCGTTAAATTTTTAAATACTGTTTTTGGGTTTTTATTTTCGTACAAAATTTGAAAAACAGCATCAATAATTGGTGTTTTTGTGTTGTTTTTTTCATTCATTAAATAGGCGCTTTTTGTGGCATAATATCCTTCTGCAACCATACTCATTTCCATCATAGCGCTTTTTACAGTATAGCCTTTACCAATCATATTTCCAAACATTCTATTTCTACTAAAAACAGAATAGCCCGTAACTAACAAATCGCCTAAATATGCCGAATTATTGATATTCCGTTTCATTTTATGAACTTTTTTAATAAATCGCTTTATTTCCCGAATTGAATTCGACATTAAAACTGCCTGAAAATTATCTCCATAACCTAAACCATGGGCTATACCTGCTGCTATTGCATAAATATTTTTAAGCATTGCAGCATATTCCGTTCCAATAATGTCGTCTGAAATTTTGGTTTTTATATAATGACTAGAAATAAATTTACTTACAAGTTTTGCTTTTTCTTCATCTTTACAAGCAATTGTTAAATACGATAAACGTTCCATTGCAACCTCTTCGGCGTGACAAGGGCCGGTAATTACTCCAATATTTTCAATTGGAACATTTAATATTTTATTAAAATGTTCTCCTACAATTAAACCACTTTCCGGAATAATTCCTTTAATTGCTGAAAACACAATTTTTGAAGTATAATCTTCGGTTATTTTGTCCAATTCTGCTTTTACAAATGCCGATGGAATTGCAAAAATTAAAATATCTGCATATTTTACCATCTCATTAATATCACTTGATAAAAATAATTGGTTTACATTAAAAGTTGCAGAACTTATATAATTTGGATTGTGATCGTTTTCTTTTATATAATCTATGGCGCTCTGACTTCTCATATACCAGCCAACTTGCTCTAAATTTTCACACAGCATTTTCACAATGGCTGTTGCCCAACTTCCACCTCCAAAAACTGCTATTTTAGGGTTTGTATTCATTTTATAAGATTTTTGTGTATCAAAAGTAAAGAAACTAAATCAATTGCAGACTTAAAACTGCGAAACTATAGTTCTTATAGATTGTAAATATGATTTTCCAAATAAGTTTAAATGTATTAATAATGGATATAAATTGTAAAGATCTTTTCTGTTATTGAATCCTTTTTCTAAAGGATAAACTTCGTTGTATGTTGTGTGAAACAATTTTGAAAATCCACCAAACAATAAACTCATTGCCAAGTCAACTTCTCTATATCCATAATACACAGCCGGGTCTATAAAAACAGCTTTATTATTTGCGGTAGCAATAAAATTTCCACTCCATAAATCGCCGTGAATTGCACTGGGTTTTTCGTTTGGAAATATGGAAGGCAGTTGTTTGTATAAACTTTCAAATAACTGTACTTCTTTTGTTTGAAGTAATCCTGAATCAAAAGCTAATTTTACTTGTGGTTTTAATCTGTTTTCAATAAAAAAAGGAGTGAAATCATTAAAGAAAGTGTTTTTTTGATGTAATTCCCCCATAAAATTATGATGATTCAATCCGAATTTTAAAGCCTTATTTTGATGTAAATTTGCTAATTGAATGGCGAAATTCTCCCAAAAATGAGTTGTTTCAAGGCTCGATTCAATCCAACTTAACACTAAATAAATTTTGTTGCTATAAGTTCCTTCAATAATTATTTTAGGAGTAATTGCTCCGTTTGCTTTTAAAAATTGCAACCCTAAAACTTCTTCTTTAAAACCATTTTCAAAAACAGCCTTATTGTTAATTTTTACAAAATAGTTATAGTTTTTAGCAGAAATTTTATACGTGATATTTATAGAACCACCTCCAACAGGTTGCCACTCAAAATTTAAATTTTTTGATAATTGAGAACTAAGTTGTTTTTCTATATGTTGTTGAAGTAGAAAATCCATTATTTTAAAAATACATCAACTATTTGAAACTTAAAAATAATTTTATTGAAATGAAGTGATACTTTTGTACTTTTATGTTTTTACTTTAAAAACCAAATTTGAACGCACTTAAACGATTTTTTAAGGACACCATTATTTACGGAATTGCTGCAGTTTTACCTCGGGTTATAAATTTTTTGCTCGTTAAAGTACATACCGATGCTTTGCCCAAAACTAATTATGCAGAAAATACCAATTTTTATATTTGGGCGGCACTTTTTTCTGTACTTCTAACTTTTGGTTTTGAAACGGCCTTTTTCAGATTTTATAAATCAGAAAAAAAGAAAGATTCCTTAATTTCAACTGCATTTATTACCGTTTTTATTTCTGCATTAATTTTTGTGACAGTTGCTTTTAGTTTCTCCGATTTCTTTATAAACCTATTCGATTTTGGAGAAAATCCGCTTCAGTTAAAATTATTTATTGGTATTATGGCTTTGGATACTTTAGCGGTAATTCCATTTGCATTTTTAAGAGCTGCAAATAGACCAATTAAATATGCAATTATTAAATTAATTAATGTTGGGATTATTGTATGCATTAACCTGATTTTCTTAAAATTTATACCTGAATTTTTGAAGGAAGGTAAATCAATACCTCAACTTTTAGAAAATACTTTTAACAATACACATATTGTAAACTTTATATTTTTTGCTAATATTATTGGAAGCGCCATTTCATTTTTACTTTTATTACCTAATTTATTAAAGTTTAAGTTGACTTTTGATGTATTATTATTTAAAAAAATGATTTCCTATAGTTGGCCTATTGCCGTTGCAGGTGTGGCGTATGTGATTAATGAAAATTTGGATAAATACCTTATAAAACAGATGATTGGAGATGCTGAAATGGGAGTTTATGCCGCTTGTTACAAATTAGCTATTTTTATGAATTTATACATAATGGCATTTCGTTTAGGAGCGGAACCCTTCTTTTTCAATCATTCTGATAAAAAAAATGCAAAAGAAACATATGCCAAAATTCTGAATTATTTCATAATTGTTGGGTCGTTGGTTTTTGTTGGAATTGTAGTTTTTATCGACATTCTTAAAAGACCTTTTATTAACGAAAATTACTGGGAAGCTATCATAATTGTTCCAGTAGTATTGTTAGCTAATCTATTTTTAGGTGTGTATCATAATTTAGCAATTTGGTATAAATTAACCGATAAAACACGTTATGCCATGTTGTTTTCAATATCTGGAGCTTTAATTACAATAATACTTAATTTAGTTTTA
>NZ_JBFLKT010000307.1:0-4543 GCF_040883305.1 Lutibacter sp. | reverse complement strand
TTAGCTGCTACTTCAATTTTAAAATCATCCACTTCAGCACGCATCTTTTTTAACAAAGAAGCAACATCCATTGCAGAACAACCAGCTAAAGAGCTTAACATCATAGCTTTAGGGCGTAATCCTTTTCCTTGACCACCTACTTCTTCAGCTGCATCAATCATTACAGAACCTTCCGGCGCAACCGATTCAAAAAGCATTTGACCTTTCCAACTCACTTCAACTTTATTTGTCATATTTTTAAATTTTAGAACACAAATTTAAATTATTTTTTTTCTTGTAACGTAACATTATTAACAAAAAGGCAACTAATAATTAACAACAATTATTTACTTACAATTTAATCAATATTTAGTATATTCGATTACTTATTTAAAACAATGCTTTATGAAACGAACATGCTAAAAAGTTAATCATTTAACAAAATGATTTTTAGCGAATCTACCTATAGCGCAGGCCGGCAGCATGTGACAATTAATAAACAATAAAAATAAACAAATGAAAGAATTTTTTGAAGGAATGTCAACTCTAGAACAAACCTATTGGGGTTTTGCACTTTTAGGTTCTGTTGTTTTTTTAATCATTTTTATTTTAACTTTTATTGGTGGTGGGGATGCCGATATGGAAGCAGATGCCAGTGATTTTGAGGCCGATGATGGCGGTGTAGGTTTTCAGTTCTTCACTTTTAAAAATATAGTGGCATTTTTCACCATTTTTGGATGGACAGGAGTTACGTGCATTGACAATGATTTATCAACTGGATTAACACTAATCCTCTCTGTAATTGCAGGTTTATTAATGATGGTTTTAACATCATCTTTGTTCTTTTGGATGCATAAACTTGCAGAATCCGGAACCTTAAAAATGAAAAATGCTATTGGTGTAATTGGTGAAGTTTATTTACCAATTGGAGCAAAACGCTCTAAAATGGGAAAAGTTCAAATTAAAGTGCAAGGGAGCTTGCGCGAATTAGAAGCCATTACCGATAATGAAGAAGAATTAAAAACAGGCACTATGGTAAAAGTTACCGAAATTGTAAGTGCCGAATTATTATTAGTTGAAACCTTATCTAAATAAAATACCTATGAATTTATTTACTTTTTTAGTACCCTTACAATCTGGATTAACCGGAGTTTATTTAACTGCTGCAATAATAATTATACCAGTAGTATTTTTATTTGCAATGATACGAAGGTACAAACGTTGTCCTTCAGATAGAATATTAGTTGTTTATGGAAAAACTGGAGGCGGACTCTCAGCAAAATGTGTACACGGTGGAGCTGCATTTATTTGGCCTATAATACAAGATTACGAGTTTTTAGATTTAACTCCAATGTCTATTGAAGTAAATTTAACAAATGCCTTAAGTAAACAAAATATCCGTGTTAATGTACCTTCCAGATTTACTATTGGTATTTCAACCGAGCCAAGTGTAATGCAAAATGCTGCTGAACGTTTATTAGGTTTACAGTTAGATGCTGTTCAAGATTTAGCCCAAGAAATTATTTTTGGTCAGTTACGTTTGGTAGTTGCTTCCATGGATATTGAAGAAATTAATTCTGATAGAGATCAGTTTTTATCTCATATTACACATAGTGTTGAAGCTGAATTGAAAAAAGTTGGTTTAAAATTAATCAACGTAAATATTACTGATATTCACGATGAATCCGGTTATATTCAAGCTTTAGGAAAAGAAGCAGCTGCAAAAGCTATAAATGAAGCCAAAGTTTCAGTGGCACAAAAAGTAAGAGATGGATCTATTGGAGAAGCTAACGCAATGCAAGACCAACGTATTCAAGTTGCTGCTGCAGATGCAAATGCTGTACACGGTGAAAATACTGCTAAAGTACAAGTTGCAAATTCAAATGCAGACAGAAGATCTCGTGAAGCTGAAGCCGAAAGAATTGCAAATGCATCTGAAAAAGTACAAGCTGCAAAGGCACTAGAAGAAGCGTATGCTGCTGAAAAAATTGCTGAAGATGCCAGGGCAAAACGTAAAGAGGCTGAACAGGGCGCAGATATTATTGTTCCTGCTCAAATAGACAAGCGTAAAATTGAAATTGATGCCGAAGCTCAAGCAGAACAAATTAGACGTATTGCAAAAGGTGAAGCAGACGCTATTTTTATGAAAAAAGAAGCTGAAGCAAAAGGTATGTACGAGATTTTAACAAAACAAGCGCTAGGTTTAGAACAAATAGTGAAAGCTGCTGGAGATGATGCTAAAGATGCAGTGCTATTATTAGTTGCAGATAAATTACCTGAATTGGTTAAAACACAAGCAGAAGCTATTAAAAATATTAAAATTGATAAAGTTACTGTTTGGGAAAACGGTAGCGGAAAAGATGGTAAAACTTCTACTTCTAATTTTATTTCTGGAATGTATAAATCTGTTCCTCCGTTACAAGAAATGTTTAATATGGCGGGTATGCAATTGCCAAATTATTTAAAAGGCGAAGAGATTGAAGATGCTAAAACAACTGTTGAAGATACTCCAAAACCTGATACAGATAAAAAAGAAAAATAATTAATTTTAAAAACCTTTAGAGCTGTTTAGAAAGCGTAATTTTCTAAACAGTTTCTTTTTTTAATAGAAAAATTATGAGTTTTGGTGGTCACGTAAACGACATGATTAATAGAATAAAGCAAAATGCTGCTTTAAAAAATGCCCGTCGTAAAAAATTTAAAGGTGGTAACGATTATTCTAAAACCAAAACCATAAAAACAACTTATAATTACCCTAAACTTTCAGAAAGTGATTTAAACACTTTTAAACAAAAAATTGTTAAAGAAGCCGCAAAAGAAAAAAAGAAACAACAACTATATTGGATTCTTGGAGCAATTGTAGTTTTAATTAGCTTCTTAATTTTCAATTTTGTTGACTTTTAATTAAAAACTCAACCTAAATTATCGACTCTTTTTAGTATTTAATTCGTTATTTTACACTTGCAAAGTTTTAATACAAGGTTGATGCATTCTAAAATATTTAATTTTATACTATTACTTATTACCTTTTGTTTTTTTGGTACTAAAAGTTGGTCTCAAGCAGATGAGCCTCCACAAATAGAAGCTGTTGGAAATTCGTTCTTTTGCCCAACAACAGAACAGCCTATAGTAAGTTCTCTGACAATTTCAAATCCAAATAATTTAGAAATTTTTAAATTATTTATTCAAATCTCTGAAGGATATGTTAGAACTCAAGATCGATTAAAATTAATTGGAACTCATCCAACAATCAGTTCCTCTTTTAGTATTTCTGAAGGAAAATTAACCTTAACCTCTTCAAAATCTGGAACAGAGGCCATAAACGACTTAACTGATGCAGCTGAAGATGTTGTTTTCTTCAGCTCTAACAATGTTTCAGGAGAAAAAAAATTCTCTTTTACTGCTGACGAAAAAAACTATCTACCATCTACTGGACATTACTACGAGTATATTAGTGCCCCCGGTATCACTTGGTTAAATGCAGAAATTGCAGCTGCATCTAGAACACCTTATTACGGTTTAAAAAGTTATTTAGCAACAATTACTTCAGTAGAAGAAGCACAACTCGCAGGAGAACAAGCCACTGGTCAAGGTTGGATAGGTGGAAGTGATGCTGAAACAGAGGGTGTTTGGAAATGGGTTACTGGTCCTGAAGGTTTAAATGGTGGAACAATTTTTTGGAATGGATTGTCTAACGGTTCTAGCCCCTCAGGTATGTTTGAAAATTGGGAATCTGGTGAACCTAACGATTGGCCAAATTCTGGAATACCAGGAGAAGAAAATTACTTGCACGTATATGATAACGGAAAATGGAATGATTATGCAAATTCCAACTCAAGTATTAGTGGTTATATAGTTGAGTACGGTGGAATGCCCGGAGATCCAATTGTTGATTTTGGAAATAACGAAACTACTTTAACTGTTGCTGAAATTTCAAATCCTATTGGTGATGAACGCTGTGGTTCTGGAGAGGTAACGCTAAAAGCAACTTCATCTAGTGGATATGTACTTTGGTTTGAAACACCAACTAGTGCAACTCCAATTGGAAGTGGCGACATATTAAAAAAATCAATTTCAACAACAACCGCGTTTTACGCACTAGCGTCATCAGATGGAAATTGTACAGAAGGAAAAAGAACGGAAATAATTGCAACAATAAAACAAATACCTACTATAACAACAGTAAGTGGTACTACTATTTGCAAAAATAATTCGGGAACATTAAATGCAACTGCCTCTTCTGGCACTATAAATTGGTACAGTACAAAAGCTGGTGGTATTCCTTTAAATACTGGCCCAAATTATACCATTTCAAATGCAACAGAAACTACTACGTATTATGTGGATGCAACTGAAAATGGTTGTACAACACTTGAAAGGAAACCTGTAATTTTAACTATTATTGAAGTAAATAAACCTTCAACATCTGCTACAGAACAATACTTTTGTGATATAGAAAATGCTACCTTAAACGATTTAAGTATTACTGGAGATTCTATTTTATGGTATGAAACAGAAACAAGTACCACTCCTTTAAATACTACACAATTATTAGTTAATAATA
>NZ_JBFLKT010000306.1:0-4977 GCF_040883305.1 Lutibacter sp. | reverse complement strand
TCTTTTGGTAAAAAAGAAACACGTACTTATGAGCCAGAAGAAGAAAATGAAGAATTAGCTGCAAGAATACACGATGCTGCATACCAAAAATGTTATGACATCGCGAAACAAGGAACTGCTAAACACGAAAGAAGTGCTGCTTTTGATGCAGTAAAAGAAGAAATAAAAGCTTCATTTACTGAAGAAGAAGTTACTCAATTTGGAGGATTAATCGGAAAATATTTCGGTAAAGCTCAAAAAACAGCTGTTCGTGAATTAACTTTAAGTGAAGGTTTACGTTTAGATGGAAGAAAAACTACTGAAATTAGACCAATTTGGTGTGAAGTAGATTACTTGCCATCAACACACGGTTCTGCAATTTTTACTCGTGGAGAAACACAAGCATTAGCAACAGTTACTTTAGGAACATCAAGAGAAGCAAACCAAATAGATATGCCAACTTACCAAGGTGAGGAAACATTCTATTTACATTATAACTTCCCTCCTTTCTGTACAGGTGAAGCAAGACCTTTAAGAGGAACTTCACGTAGAGAAGTAGGACACGGAAACTTGGCACAACGTGCATTAAAAGGAATGATTCCTGATAATTGTCCATATACAGTTAGAATTGTATCTGAAGTTTTAGAATCTAACGGTTCATCTTCAATGGCAACTGTTTGTGCTGGTACAATGGCATTGATGGATGCTGGGGTTCAAATGAAAAAACCAGTTTCAGGTATTGCTATGGGATTAATTTCTGACGGTGATCGTTTTGCTGTTTTAAGTGATATTTTAGGTGATGAAGATCATTTAGGTGATATGGACTTTAAAGTTACAGGAACTGCTGATGGTATTACTGCTTGTCAAATGGATATTAAAGTAAAAGGATTATCATACGAAATTTTAGTGAGTGCATTAAAACAAGCTCGTGATGGTCGTTTACATATTTTAGGAAAAATAACTGATACAATTGCACAACCAGGTGCAGAAGTAAAAGCACATGCTCCAAAAATGGTTTCAAGAAGAATTCCTAACGAATTTATTGGTGCATTAATTGGACCAGGAGGAAAAGTAATTCAAGAAATGCAAAAAGAAACTGGATGTACCATTGTAATAAATGAAGATCCTGTTACTGAAGAAGGTATTGTTGAAATTTTAGGTACAGATCCAGCTGGAATTGAAGCTGTTTTAGCAAAAATAGATTCTTTATTGTTCAAACCACAAGTTGGAAGTGTTTATGAAGTGAAAGTAATCAAAATGTTAGATTTTGGTGCTGTAGTTGAATACACAGAAGCTCCTGGAAACGAAGTTTTATTACATATTTCTGAATTAGCTTGGGCACGTACTGAAAATGTAACTGATGTTGTTAATATGGGTGATGTTTTTGATGTAAAATACTTTGGAAAAGATCCAAAAACTCGTAAAGACAAAGTATCTAGAAAAGCATTGTTACCAAAACCTGAAGGATTTGTTGAAAGACCTCCTAGAGATAATAACAGAGGACGTGATAACCGCGGAAGAGATAACCGTAGAGACGATAGAAAACCAAGATCTAGAGATTAATTCTCGAAAATAATATTTTTAAAAGCTCCTCATTTCTGAGGAGCTTTTTTTATTTAAAACTATATTAAAACAGAAAGAAGCCAACAATTAAATAAATTTAGTTGTAACTTGGCTTCTTTCATTTTTAACAGAAACGTACTAATCTTTTAGCTTTCTCTGTTAATATTGATTCCTTAGAATTTACTAACCCATTAATAATTCTAAGTATCAAATTTAAGTTTGAGAAACTAATCATCGATTAAAACCGATGATTGGTTTTCTACTCACTTAATAATAGAAATGACTAACCCATACATTTCTATTAAGTGTTTAGTGAAATTTTCTATAATTAAATTCATAAAAGAGTTCAATATGTTCGATTTCTTTTTCTATACAATTTCCCATTTACAAAAAAAATCGCTGAAAAATTTTACATAATTTCAACCTTTTGATCCACAAATGTTTTAATTGGCAGCACAACTAAACCAGTATTGGTTTTTATTGTGATACAAATATTATCTATTTGTTGAATTACTCCTTCAATTTTTTTAGTTTTTATATGCTGTCCAACTTCAAAGTTTTTTCGCGAATAAAACCCAAACAATAAACGTGTAATCACGTCCCTAGCTCCTAATCCAAAAGCAATTGTAAACGATATTAAAACAGAACCTAGTATAAGCGTTAAATTACTTGTAATAATTTCTGTATCTATTCCAGCTTGATTTAAAGCGGTAATTGAAACCACAACAACAATTGCATAAAAAACAATATTTCCAACTAAGTTAGAGCCATTAACCTCTAAAGATTTAAGAGTATCTTGAACAGCTTTTTTTATTACAGAAGCCAAATAAACACCTATTACAAAAATTAATAACGCACTTATTAGAATAGGTAAATATCCAATAAAACTTGCAATTCCTTCAGAAACCATTGTTAAACCGATACTTTCTGAGGCAATTATAATAAAAATTAGAATTATTAAATATTTTACAAACTTTAATAAAATTTTAGATGGAACAATATCATAGTCGTTTTTTCCAAATAACTCAGCTTCATTTAGTTTTGTAGTTAATGAATCAATGTTTGATAGCTTCAATAATTTTTTAAGGATATAGTTTACAACTTTTAAAATTATCCAAGCAAGAAGAACAAATCCTATTGCCATTAAAATTTTTGGAATTACACCTAAAAATTGACTCCATAAATCTTGTACAAAAGTAAAATTAGCTTCTTGTAATTGAATTAATATTTTCATTGTTATTTATTTTTGGGTTAGTACTACTCTTTATTCGAATTATTATTTTTAATAGGCTTTTTTTCTGTATCTAAAAATTCTCCTACTGTACTAGGATATTTTACTACAAACAAATCAGCTATATCAATAGAAAGTTTAATTAACGAAATGTCGTTAATTACCTTTTCTCTTAATGCTTTTGGCACTTCTTCGTTATGTAATATTTTCTTAAATGGATTTTCCATTAATTAAGATTTTTATATACATTAATTAATTTTGCTTTTGCTCTCTTCAAACGCATTTTTACAGCACTCTCACCTATCTCCAACGATTCTGAAATTTCTTTTATTGAAAACTCGTCTTGATATTTTAACAATAAAATCATTTTATCACTTGGCTCTATCAACTCAAGTACTATCTTTAATTTGTCAGATTTCATGCTATAAATAGATGTATCATCGTCATCTAATTCATTCGAATCCGGTATTTCTCCTTCAAAATTCTTTTCATTTTTCTTATAATTATTACGTGTTACGTAATTAACACAAAAATTATATGTAAAGGAATATAACCAAGTAGAAAACTTAGCAGTTCCTTTAAATGTTCTTAGTTTTACAAAAAGTTTGATAAAAACATCGTGTGTTAAGTCCTGAGCCTCTTCTTTTGAAGAAGCAAATCCGTAACATTTATTATAAACCATAGCCACATGCCTGTCATACAAAACAGCAAACAAATGAGTATCATTCGATTTTACTATTTTTTGTACCAACTCGTTATCTGTTAATAACGTTATGTCGCTTGTTGATTTCAAAAATTAATTATTGGGTTATAGATTTAAGACCCTTTTAATGTTAAAAGGTCACAAAAAAATATTAAATGTCTTTTATTTTGTAACATTTTCAAAAATACAACGTATATATTATGTACGCTATGTATAAACATAAAAATTTTAGATTTTAAATGAGACAACTTAAAATTACAAAACAGGTTACTAATAGAGAAACCGCATCTTTAGATAAATATTTACAAGAAATTGGAAAGGTAGATTTAATTACTGCCGAAATGGAGGTGGAATTAGCACAACGAATTAAAGCAGGAGATCAAGTTGCTTTAGAAAGATTAACAAAAGCTAATTTACGTTTTGTTGTATCTGTGGCAAAACAATATCAAAATCAAGGATTAACATTACCAGATTTAATTAATGAAGGTAACTTAGGATTAATAAAAGCAGCAAAACGTTTTGATGAAACAAGAGGTTTTAAATTTATTTCGTACGCTGTTTGGTGGATTCGTCAATCAATTTTACAAGCATTGGCAGAACAATCTCGTATTGTTCGTTTGCCACTAAATAAAATTGGTTCTATTAACAAAATTAATAAAATGTATGCGTTTTTAGAGCAAGAGAACGAAAGACCTCCTTCTGCTGAAGAAATTGCAAAGAAACTAGACATGACTGTGAACGATGTAAAAGAGTCTATGAAAAACTCTGGTCGTCACGTATCTATGGATGCTCCTTTAATTGAAGGTGAAGATTCTAACTTATATGATGTATTAAATACAGGTGAGTCTCCAAATCCCGATAAAGCGTTATTACACGAATCTTTAAAAGTTGAAATTGAACGTGCTTTAGAAACCTTAACACCTAGAGAAGCTGATGTTGTTCAGTTATACTTTGGTTTAGGTGATGCACATCCAATGACTTTAGAAGAAATCGGTGAAACTTTTGATTTAACACGTGAGCGTGTTCGTCAAATTAAAGAAAAAGCAATTAGACGTTTAAAACATACTTCAAGAAGTAAAATATTAAAAACTTATTTAGGTTAGATTAATTACGAATTGGTAATTAATAATTCGATATAAAAAAGGCTGTTTGTTATTTTAATAACAAACAGCCTTTTTTATATATTTGCAAAAACTATTCTAAAAAAACTTCATAAAATGAATAAATTAATAGCACCCTCAATTTTAGCAGCTGATTTCGCAAATCTTCAACGAGATATTGAAATGATCAATAATAGTAAGGCAGATTGGTTTCATATAGATGTAATGGATGGTGTTTTTGTTCCAAATATTTCTTTTGGTATGCCAGTAATTAGCGCAATTAAAAAACATGCGACTAAAACAATGGATGTGCATTTAATGATTGTTAATCCAGATAAATTTATTTCGGATTTTAAAAAAGTTGGCGCAGACATTCTTACAGTTCATTACGAAGCTTGTCC
>NZ_JBFLKT010000305.1:0-3361 GCF_040883305.1 Lutibacter sp. | reverse complement strand
GATTGTAAATCTAAACAGACCTTCGAATAAATATGTCAAAAAAATGTAAAAGAAGTGTTAACTGTTTCTAAAAGTCGTAAAAATGTATGTTATTTACAATTAATTATGAAATTAAGTAACAGTTATATGTTGAAATCCTTTGTCTATTTTGCATTCGTGCTATGTTTAATATCTTGTGAAAACGACCCGAATGATGTCTTTTCTGAAGTTGTTAAAGTTTCTTTTAGAGATGTTGGACATCATTTATTAGTGTCCAACCAAGATACTACATCATTGGTAAAACCTGTTCTTACAATTAATAATGAAAAATTTAAATTAGCGTTTGAAAATGAACTTGAGATCCATCCAGATAGTTTGGTGAATTATATCAAGAACAGTTTTCAAAAGTCAGAATTACCAGAATATTATCTTGTTGAAGTTTTACAATGCAGCAATAATGAAGTGGCATATAGTTACGAAGTTAAAAAGCAAGTAGAAAAAGGAATTATTCCGTGTGCAGGAAGAATACTGAAAAAAGGTTGCTATTTTATTACCGTACGTTTTACAAAAATGCCTAAAACAACGCACATTAATCGGAACCTTTTATACTTACTTATTCTTGGGGTTTTAACGCTTTTAGCAGTTGTTATTTTTAAAAAGAAGTCAAAGGTGAATTTTTTGAAAGATGAGAGTGATTTTGCCTCTATTGGGCGGTTTAAATTTTATCCAGAGCAAAATAAATTAGTTAAAGAAGCCATAGAAATAAGCCTTTCTAAAAAAGAATGTGAGTTATTAGCCATTTTTATTGCAAAACCCAACCAGATAATTAAACGTGACGAATTAACCAAAAAAGTTTGGGAAGATAATGGTGTATTTGTAGGCAGAAGCTTGGATACTTATATATCTAAACTTCGCAAAAAGCTAAAAGAAGATACTTCCGTAAAACTAACAAATGTGCACGGAATTGGATATAAGTTAGAGATTGAGTAACTGAATGTGATGTTTATACTAGCAAATTATGAGCAATATGAGTATTTTACACACACTATATATTTTATTAAAGCAACGCTACAAACATTATTTTATGGATTTTGAAGTTAAAGTATTTACAAAAAGGATATTTCCAATTTTATCATAACCTTCAAATAATTCAATATTATTTTCAGTTTTTAGCATACCTTCATGAAAACCAATTAAAGTTAAATCTGCATCAGCAGAGTATTCATTAATTAAATCTAATCTACTTTTATTTTCATCAATAGGCAATACTCTAATATTATTTGCTGAAATTGGTAAACGGCCAGAAGAAGTTAATTCAATTAAATTTTGTTCTTCTTGAGCAATATTTTCTTTTGCAAAGGTTGCAAATATTTTAATTTGTCCTTTTTTCCAATCTGGATGCCCTAAAATAATATATGATAATAGAATCATTAAATTTGCATTTTCATAATCTACTTTACGTATCCAGATATGAATATCTTTTTTATAACCAAACCCTTTATCTGAAGAGGCTAAGATGCATAAATCATATTGTGCACTTTTTAAAACGCTAAAATTATCAATAATGGTTTTTAACCATTCCGTTTCTCCTTTTTTATATTCAAAAAGCATCATATTATTTGGTTGCCCAGAGATGCCAGGTTGCTGTATTGCTTGAATAATTGCTGAAGTGTTTGAGGGGGAAATTAAAGTTTCAATAAAAACATTGTTATCATTTGTAGCTGCGGATTTAATTAATTTCTCAAGTTTTAATTGAGCATCTTTTTTAGTTTCTCTAGAGAAATACTCTTTTTCAAAATGGATATAAGTTCCAAAACCGTATCTATATGAGATCCATTTCATCATTTCCATAGCTCCAAAACGTTCAAAACTATCTTTTGAAAGACATAATACTGCTGGTCTCCATGCTTCTGCAGTTTTTTCTTTTTCAGTTTTTTGAAGAAATACTTGAATGGTTCTACTAATTTGGTAAATAACACCTTGAAAAATTGTAGCCATTCCTTTTTTATTATCACTTTTTAGGGTAATATAAAAATATAAAATAACCATTAATGCAATTGCTGAAAGCGCATAAGGTGTGTTAATCTTAAACATTAAATAAATACTCATAACAGCACCTAAAAGAGATAGATACCATTTAGATTTAAAAGAAGGTCGATACGAAGGGTCTGCAGCAAAATGTTGCATAAATGAAATTAAACAAAGTGAACCATAGGTTACCATAAAGAACATAGAAATAATTTCAGCAACTGCGTTAACATCGCCCATTAACACAAAAACTAAAGCGATTCCACTAGTTAAAATAGTTGCATTTCTTGGTTCGTTATTTTTAGTAGTTCCTTTTGCAACCCATATATTTAAAAATTTATTTGGAAAAACATTATCTCCTCCAATTGCTTGTAATGTTCGAGGAGCAACCATAAAAGAACCCAATGCAGATGAAATAGTTGCTGCCGCCAAACCAATAGGTATAATTGGTCCCCAAATAGCAATTTTACTCATTATTAATTGATCATTTATTAAGTCGTCTGGACTTGCAGAAGATGTTAATTTTAAAGCTATAAAAACATATAAAATCATTCCTACAAATGTTGCAGCAAGTGTTCCCAAAGGAATAGATTTTTTTGGTTCGCGTAAATCACCTGATAAACCAACACCGGCTGTTATTCCTGTAAATGCAGGGAAAATAATAGCGAAAACAAAAAAGAAACCTTTTTCTGATGTTACATTTTTGAATAAAAGAGAACTATCAAAAACTTCACCAAAAGGTGTTGAACCAGAAAAGAAAAGTATTAATGAAATTGCAAGAATTGTAACAACTACATACAAGGCTTTTATTCCTAAATCCGCGCCTTTAGTAACCATTAACCAAATTAAGAGCAATAGGGCAGGAATACTAAATAACCGATTATCATACAGTTCATATCCAAATTCAGATGCAACCCAAGGTTTAATAGCTTCAAAAGCTTCGGCAAATGCAATTACGTAAAAAGCTACGCTAATTGCTTGTGAAAGAAATAAAGTTATACCAATTGCGGCTCCAATATTTAACCCAAAAGATCTAGATATTATAAAGTATTCACCTCCACCTTCAACTTTCTGATTTGTAGCAATTTCAGCCAAAGCCATTGCAGTTGGTATCGTAACCATATGACCTATTAAAATAATAAATAAGGCACCAATAAAACCCACTGAACCAACAGCAAATCCAAAACGTAAAAACATTACTGCTCCAAGTATTGTTGAAATTGCAGTTAAAAAAACAGGCAATGTACCAAAATTAGATTTCGAAGAAATTAACGTTTTATTCATAATAAAATAGGTACTAATTAAAACATATTAGTAAGATAGCTAAAAAAGTCAATTATTATATACTAAAAGT
>NZ_JBFLKT010000304.1:0-4448 GCF_040883305.1 Lutibacter sp. | reverse complement strand
TTTCAAAGTGTTAAAACAATTACTAAAAATAAAATGGTATTTGTAGTTTACTGGCTAGTTTCAGCAGCTGTAGTTTTTAATGTTATTTACAGTATTAACGCTATTGGAGAGTCCAGAGGATTAAGCCAACAAGTTATGTTATCTTTTGGCTTATTTATACTTACATTTTCACCAAAAGTTATTGCGCTTATTGTATTATTTGGTGAAGATATTTTTAGAATATTTAAATCGGGATTTAACTATTTTTCGAGTACTACAACATCAAATTATTTTCCAGATAGAAGAGCATTTGTAAGCAAAATGGCTTTGGGTTTGGCGGCAATTCCTTTTAGTTCTGTGCTCTATGGAATGATGCGCGGTAAATATAATTACCAAGTTATTAGGCATGCGTTGTATTTTAATGATTTACCAAGTGCTTTTGAGGGGTTTAAATTAACACATCTTTCTGATATTCATAGTGGTAGTTTTGATGATGAAAATAAAATTGCCTACGGAATAGATTTAATTAATGAACAAGATTCGGATGTTATTTTATTTACAGGAGATATTGTAAATAATACAGCCGATGAAATGACACCTTGGATTCCTTACTTCAATAAATTAAAGGCTTCAAAAGGCAAATATGCTGTTTTGGGAAACCATGATTATGGCGAATATGTGCGTTGGAAAAATCTTGAAGAAAAAGAACGAAACTTTCAAGATATAAAGGATATTCATCCTAAAATTGGATTTAATTTATTGTTGAATGAGAGTGTTTATTTAGAAAAAGGAAACGAAAAAATAGCGTTGGTTGGTGTAGAAAATTGGGGAACACGTTTTAAAAAAGCAGGGGATTTAGATTTGGCTTCATCAAAACTTAAGAAAGAAGATTTTAAAATTTTAATGAGCCACGATCCGTCACATTGGGAACAAGAAGTTAAAACTCATGCCAATAATTTTCAGTTAACATTAAGTGGACATACCCACGGAATGCAGTTTGGAATAGAAATACCAGGGATAAAATGGAGCCCTGTTCAGTATATTTATAAACATTGGGCCGGAGTGTACAAAGAGCTAGGAAAATATATAAATGTTAATCGAGGTTTTGGCTTTTTAGCCTTTCCAGGAAGAATTGGTATTTGGCCAGAAATTACGGTAATTACGCTGAAAAAGAAGTAACTATCTATTATTTTAATTTAAAATAGTACATTTGTATATATACGGCCTGTTTTTTTGCAGCTATAGTCAATAAAATTACAATAAATTATGACAAAATTTGGAGAATTAATAAGTTCTGAGATTCCTGTTTTAATCGATTTTTATGCAGAATGGGAAGAAGACTCTAATGATTTACATTCTGTATTGCGAGATGTTGCAGCTGCACTTGGTGATAAAGCTAAAGTGATTAAAATTGATATTGAAAAGAATGAAACATTAGCAAATGCTTTAAGAATTAAAGGAAATCCGACCTTTATTATTTATAAAGATGGTGAAATGAAATGGCGACAATCTGGAGATCAAGACGCAAACTCTTTAATCAACTTAGTGCAACAATACGTTTAGTAGCTTTAATACCTAATCAATTCTTTTAAAATTATATCCTTTTTCCGAATAGTATTCCAATATTTTTGGCAATACATATTTTAGTTTTTCACTTGCTTTTTCACTGTCGTGAAATACAATAACACTTCCATTCTTTACATTTTCAATAACATTTTTTAAACACTTTTTCTTTGAAATTGTTGTGTCAAAATCTGCACTCAAAACATCCCACATTATAATTTTATAACCTTCCCTTCTAATTTGTTTGCTTTGTTTTAGGGAAATTTTGCCATAAGGCGGACGGAACAGCTTTGCAGTTTGCGTAATGTTTTTTTGTGATTTTGAATTCCAATTAAAATTATAAGCCATGGTTTGATTGGCTTGTGCAAAATTTGTAAAATATTCTTGGAAATTAGTTTCCCAACCATTTAAATGGTTATGTGTATGATTTCCAACAGTATGTTTTGCTTCAATTATTTTTTGAAAAATTTCAGGATATTTTTCTATATTTTTTCCAATACAAAAAAAAGTGGCTTTTGCATTGTGTTTTTGAAGTTGATTTAAAGTCCACTCCGTTATTTCGGTTGTTGGACCATCATCAAAAGTTAAGTAAATGGTTTTTTCTTTTGCAGAAAAACTCCAAACCCATTTATTAAAAATAATTTTTAACAGGTTTGGAGTTTTTATAAAATAAGGTTTCATTTTAATTAATTACTATTCTTCATCAGCCATTAAAAAATCGAACAGTTTTAAGTATTTAACATATTCGTCTTTAATTTCTTCTGCATAAGTGTCATCATCAAATCTAATTGAGGTCTTTACAATTTGATCGTACATTAAAAAATTACGTTCAATTTGATCAAAAACTATATCAATATTTGTTTCATCGAATTGACTAAAATACACTAATTTTTCTTGTAAAACAGTCTTTAATTCTGAAGTTAATTTTCGTGCTTTTTCTGTTTCATCTAAAATATAGTACAAATCTATATATGAAATTAGCATGCTGTAATGTCCAAATTTATTTACAGGCATTTTTTCTAAAGAAATATCTAAAATTTCAAGTGCCTTTTCAGGTTTATCTTCTCTTATTAGTTCTCTTGCCAAACGCTCCATATTATTACGGTAGGTAACAGAATTTTTACGTGTTTCTACATCTAAATAAATATTATCATCTGTGATATTTCTCCAATCCCAGTTTTTAACATTTTTGTACATAATGTCTGTATTTATTCTACCCATTTCGAAGAAATTACCATCGTTTTTGGTGAGAATAGGAACTAATTTATAGGTCATTCCGTCTAACTGTAAGTAATCTTTTAGCCAAATGTATTCCTCATCTGCTTGCGCGCCACCTGTAAAATAGATTGGTTTTTCCCAATTGTTATTTGCTAAAATATCGAGCATTAAAATTCTATTTTTAGTAATAGCACTGTTAATTTCAATATCTATATAAGGCACAATTAAATGAGCATCTTTTTCAGCAACAATACCATTTTTCAACACTGTTTCTTTGTTAACAGGGATTCTAATTTTATTAGAAGGCAATACTTTTTCAGCAATGCCATCATCATCTAAATCGTAATAAGTTACATCTTTGTCACTTTCAATCCATTTCATAAAATAATCGATATCAACAACAGAATCTTTTAATTGTGGAAATATTTCTTCAAAATAATAAGCCACGTCTAAAGTTCCCAATTTATATTTATCGTGTGTTAATTGAGATGGAATTGGATCAGCTTCATAGGTTTTACGTTTCATTTGATCTATATACCAATCGGTTTGGAATAAACTGGTATTGACCAATTTCATATCTGTTCTATAATTTTCAACTTCTTGCATATACCAAAGAGGAAAGGTATCATTATCACCAATTGTAAATAAAATTGCGTTTTCATCACAAGAATCAAGATATGCTTTAGCGTTTAAATGAGAAGTATATCTGTTAGATCTATCGTGATCGTCCCAGTTTTGTGAAGCCATAAGCGTTGGAACGGCCAATAAACTTATTACAGAAACTGCAATTGCAACTGTATTTTGATTGGCATACTTTTTTAGTTTTTCAAAAATTGCCAGTACTCCAAATCCAACCCAAATAGCAAAAATATAGAAAGAACCAACAACTGCATAATCTCGTTCTCTCGGTTCAAAGGGTTTTGGATTTGTATAAAAAATAATAGCTAAACCTGTAAATGCAAAGAATAGAAGCAATACATAAAAATCGTTTTTATCTTTTTTAAGATGAAACAGCAATCCAATAAAGCCTAAAATAAAAGGTAAGAAAAAATAGGTATTTCTTCCTTTGTTATTTTTTACATCAGATGGTAAATTAGATTGTGGACCTAAATGTAATTCATCAATAAATTTAATACCACTTAACCAATTTCCATTTTGTAAATCTAGATTTCCTTGCTCGTCGTTTTGCTTCCCAACAAAATTCCATAGAAAATACCTTCCGTACATATAACCAAACTGAAAATCGATCATATATTTAATATTTTCAATAAAAGTTGGTCTTCTTTTACTGTTTTCAGGGATACCAGCAATGGCCTTGTAATTTTTTATTACAGATGCATCCGTACTTACCATTCTAGGAATTATACCTTTATGCTTATCGCTATAATTTGGCAAAGCATCTTTATAATGATTTACAATAACGTACTTTCCAAGTTTTTCGTCTTTTTCGTACTTTGGTTTATCATCTTTAGTTGGATCGCTTTTATCTATTTCTCTATTAAATATTATGGAATAATAAGTGTCGTAAAACACACTTGCATCTCCATATTGTTCTCTATCATAATAGGCAAGTAGTTCTCGTGCACTAGAAGGATTATTCTCGTTAATAGTAGTATTTGCATTGGCTCTAATAGGGAGCATCATCCAAGAAGAAAAACCAATCATAATAAATAATATTGAAAGCAGTA
>NZ_JBFLKT010000303.1:0-4179 GCF_040883305.1 Lutibacter sp. | reverse complement strand
TTATATTGAATTTGAGGTTTAAATCTATGGTTAATCGTTCTTTTGCTGTTTTATTAACCAACGTTATTCGGTTAAATTTGTTCCAAATAATAGGTTGTAAATCAAACTCTTGTTTTGTGATTTTTTGAATAAATTTCATTGAATTTTCTGAAAGATCAGGTTCAAAATCATCAATAGATATTCTAGATTTGGTTGTCTTCCCTTTACCGTCTTTTTGTTTAATTTCAAGAAAAAAAATGCCCGATTCTACGTATTTACGTATTCTAATTTTGGTTCTGTTTACTTTTCTATTATGATGGTCGTGGTAGAACTTTTTTTCAGGTGTATCAAAATACAATGAAGAATACGATAGTAATCTATTTTCATTTATTTGAAGCACTTTATATTCACTTTTAATTAGATCTAAAATTTCAACTAAGTGTTTTTCGTGAATAATGAATTTAGTGTCTGTTCTTTTCATTAAAGAAACGGTATCCATTTCTTTTAAAGAAGTGGTTTCAAAGGACTGTATTAATTGTGCTATTTGTTGTTTCATGTGTTTATATTTTTTATAGGTCACATGCTGTTCGCTATTAATCATTTTCTTTACTTGATAAGCTTTTAGTAAGCTCGTTTCATAATAGGACAAAGCAACAATTTTATGTAACCCTTTTAAAAAGAAATCAACGAACTGGAAGATTCTATCAACGAAAAAGAATAATTGAAAGCATAAAAAAAGCCTCAACAATTATTAGCTAATTATTGAGGCCTAACCTAACCAAACAAATTATTATTAACTCAAACAATAATGTTATAATATTCACCATTTCTAACCAGTGAATATTCTTCAAATGTTTTAATTTCTCATCTTTTTTGAGGTCTTTCTCATTTATTATTTTTTTTTAGATACGCTGAAAATAATTTTTGTTGATCTTTAGTTAGAACTGCTTTTATAGTATCTTCAAAATCTTCTTTTAAATCTTCCATTTCACTTCGGTCAGGTCTTCCAGATGTTGTTTTACTTTCTACCTGTTTAAAGTGTTCTTTATAAATTTCTAATACCTCTGTTTTTTGCACTTCTGATAATAAAATTTCGCTAGAAAGTTTGTCAACCATTTTTTCTATTTGTTTTTTTGAAGGTAATTTAGGTGGTCCTTGTTGGTTGCTTCCTTGTCCTCCTCTAGATCCTCTTTGTTGTCCGCAGGCTGATGTCGTTATCACTAATACTACAACTAAAGTTTTCCAGATTTTATTCGTTTTTAGTTTCATGATTTTTTGTTTTTAATATTTTTATTTTTATTGATTTCTAAATCTTTATTCAAAGAAAGATAAGTTTAGTGGTACTGGAAATTATAATCAATGAACTGGCTAATTTTATCTACCAATTAAAGTATTTCCGATAACTGAAGTTTTTATTTCAATAAAAAAAGAATCAATTAAATATTGGTCAATTCTTTTGAATAAAATTGTTATAAATTGTAACTATAATTTAAACTGTTGGCCACGTATTAAAAGGTTGTTTTTCAAACTCCATTTTCCCTTCTGAATTTTTAAAAATATTCAGCCAAACTTGCCAATTTTCGTTATCCATTTCGGGGTAATCTAAGCGGTAATGACTACATCTGCTTTCGGTTCGCATAATGGATGCTTTCAATTTCATTTCAGCACTTACAATCATGTTTTTAGTTTCGTGTGCTAACCGTAATTCGTGTAAATTAGAAGCTCTTAACATTGGCACGTGATGATCCCTTAGCTCTTCAACATAAGCTAAAGCTGCGTTTAATAAATTTCCTTTTTTTATGTACATAATAAAATTAGGAATCATTATACCTTGCAATGTTTGTGTAACCCAGGTCGGACTATAACCAGCTTCTCGTTTTAAAGGAGCTAATATTTCTTCTTTAATTAATTTTATTTTTGATGTTGAAATTGAAGTTGCTTTTATTTTTTTACAATAGTTTGCTGCTGCTTCACCAGCAACTCCACCTTGAACTGCCGAACCAGCTAAAGAAGAACCAATTTGAGTGTAAATTGCTCCGGCCATATATGAGCCCAAAGCATCTCCTGCAGCATATAATCCAGGAATTGTTGATTCACATTGATCGTTTATAGGTACCAACCCTTCTGATTTATGAATTGCCATTCCTGCGGAAGATCCGCCAACTATAGTACCACCTATTCCTGGAGGTGCTCCTTTTCCGTATTTTGGTGGTCTTCTTCCTTCTTTTCCTCCCGGTGATTTGGAAGATTCATTATTAAACTCTTCAGGTTTATAGGGCCCGCCAATAACTTCAGCCTGTTTACCTGAGCCTGGAGGTCTCATTTTTAATGGACTTCCATTGTTATAAGCTACATAATTCATATCGACACCTAAATCATGACGAATTTCAACTCCTATTGTTCCTGGTTTTTGTTCAAACATATCTCCCCAACCATCATAACAAGCTGCAGCATTTTCTGCTTTTCCAGAGTGTCCATCATTCCATTCTTTACCTGTAACTTTTGCACCAATATTGTATGCCATTATTGTTCCGTCATGTGTTAAATCACAAATTGGGAATCCGTTTGGTTTAAAACCGCCAGCTCCAGTACATAAAATCACGCTTTTTGCTTCATAAAATACTACTTTCTGTTCATCAATACTGAAACCGGCGGCACCTATAACACTTCCATTTTCTTTTATAAGGTGTGTTATAGTTATACGTTCTTGAACTGGGATATTTCTTTCTTCAATAGGTTTACTAAAACTTTTATTATATAATGAAGCATCGAAAAATCCCCATTTTTTTAATTCACTTACACGTGCTAAAGAATGTTCAGCCATTTGACGGGTGTAAACATTATTATTGGTTCCTAAAGCCGATCGAGAAACTTTGGCAACAAACTCATCTAAACTTACATCTTCTTTTTCAGCATCAAAAGCAAAAATTCCTTTAGCAAAAGGTGTTTGACCTGAAGCTCCTAATCTTCCTTTTGAAACCATTAAAACTTTGGCTCCAGCATGGTGCGCTTTTACAGCTGCAAATAAACCAGCCATTCCACTTCCTATTACTAAAACATCGGTACTTATTTTATCAACATTTAAGGAATCTACATCAATTTCAGGATTATTTAACGCCCAATCCATTGACATTCCCATTGTTGACATGGCTGCGAAACTTGCCGCTCCACCTGCTAAGGTTATAAATTTACGCCTAGACATATTACTTTTTGTGGCTTTCTTTTTCATTTTTTTGAAGTTTTAAATAAGTAAGTTCTTAGTAAATAATAGATGCCACTTGCAACAGCTACTAAATAATATAGAGAGAATGAAGTATTACTATGACGACCCATATTAATTACGTGCCAAGTACCGGTAATTATAAAAAACATGGTTAAATAACCATGCAAGTTTCGCCAAGTTTTATATTTTAAATGCAGTTTAAATCTGAAATATGAAGTAATTAAAAATATAATTATACATGCATAAGCAATCAAGCCTAAAATTACACCAAGGCTACTAAATGTTGTTATTAATTTTAAAAAAGCATCGGTTGGTGCGACTCCATTATCAAAAAACTTTGGAACAATTATAAAGAATGGATGTAATAATAATATTGAAATAAATGTATAACCAATAATTTTATGAATTTTTAAAACATTTGCCATTCTCATTTTTTTAACCAATGTTTTATTTAATCTTGAAGTAAAAAACTGGGATATTAGTAACGTAAAACCTAAAATAGTTATTAGCGAAAATATTTCCATTAAAATGGTTCTTTTTTCAAAATCACCTAGAAAAAAAAGTACTAAAGGAACTCCAATAAATCCTATAAATAAAGATCCTAACTTAAATATGTAGTTTTCCTTTTTCATAATATTAGCCCCAAGAAAC
Source organism: Lutibacter sp. (assembly GCF_040883305.1). Classification (GTDB taxonomy): domain Bacteria; phylum Bacteroidota; class Bacteroidia; order Flavobacteriales; family Flavobacteriaceae; genus Lutibacter. The sequence continues at coordinate 326 of NZ_JBFLKT010000303.1, read as the reverse complement.
AATTACAGGAATAGATTTGTAGGGTGAAATAGTAATAGCATCTACCGGACAATACATGCGACATAAATGGCATATTTGACAGTCTTCTGGATATAAAATCTCCGCTTTTTTTGTGTCAGGGTTTAACCGAATAACATCGGTAGGGCAACTTTTTATGCATTCCTCACATCCAATACATCCTTTAATACTTTCTATTGACATAATTCCTAGTTTTTAAATTCATTTCTAATTTTGAGAACAAGGTAAAATTTATAGGGTCTTAACAAAATAAGAATCAATAAACACTCGAAATATATCAATGAAATGACTGATATGATAAATAAGTA
>NZ_JBFLKT010000302.1:0-6622 GCF_040883305.1 Lutibacter sp. | reverse complement strand
TAAGCTCTTTAGCTGGTTGTTCTGCAATGGATGTTGCTTCTTTGTTAAAAAAGATGCGTGCTGAAGTGGATGATTTTAAAATTGAAGTAGCAGCTAATTTAACGGATGAACATCCAAAAGTTTACGATAAAGTGCATGTTACCTATAAATTTTATGGAAATGACTTTAAAAAAGATAAAATTGAAAAATCAGTAAGTCTTTCGGTAGATCGCTATTGTGGTGTTTTTGAAATGTTCCGTAAGTTTTCCGATATTTCTCACGAAATAGTATATATAGAACAATAAAATTTAAAGGATAAAAAACTAGAATCGTTGGCTGTAAGTGTAATCTTATACATTTGATCCATAGATTCTAGTTTTAATTTTTTTAATTCCCAATATTAAGAATATGGGATTTTTAGGCAGCTTACTTATTCGTTTTCTTCTGTGTATTCATCGTATAAAAAGTCGTTATAAGGAAAACGAGTAATGTGTATTTTCTTTACTTCTTCAAAGACTTTTCTTCTAAATTCTTCCATATTTTCTTTATTCAAGGCTGAAATAAATAAACAATTATTTTTATCTAACTTGTTCATCCATGTTTTTTCCCAATCTTCTAAAGTATAATGAATTTTTGTTTTTTCGGTAACTAAATCATCTTCATCAATAGTCTCATGTTGGTAAGCATCAATTTTATTAAACACCATTATAGTTGGTTTATTGACACTTTTAATTTCATCTAAAATTTTATTCACAGATGCAATATGATCTTCAAAATTTGGATGCGAAATATCAACAACGTGCAATAGCAAATCTGCTTCACGAACCTCGTCTAAAGTAGATTTAAAACTTTCAACTAATTGGGTTGGTAATTTTCTAATAAAACCTACTGTATCTGTTAATAAAAAAGGAATATTTTTTATAACCACTTTTCTAACGGTAGTATCTAACGTAGCAAACAATTTATTTTCGGCAAAAACATCGCTTTTACTTACCACATTCATTAAGGTTGATTTCCCTACGTTTGTATAACCAACAAGAGCAACACGCACCATTTTTCCACGGTTTTTGCGCTGCACTGCCATTTGTTTATCAATAACTTTTAGTTTCTTTTTAAGTAAAGTTATTTTATCACGAATTATACGTCTGTCAGTTTCAATTTCCGTTTCCCCGGGACCACGCATTCCAATACCACCTTTTTGTCTTTCAAGGTGAGTCCATAAACGTGTTAAACGAGGTAATAAATATTGGCATTGCGCTAATTCTACTTGCGTACGAGCATAACTTGTTTGTGCTCTACTGGCAAAAATATCTAGAATTAAATTGGTTCTGTCAAGCACTTTACAATCAAGTACTTTTTCTATATTTCGTAATTGTGATGATGAAAGCTCATCATCAAAAATGGCTGTTTCAATATTATTGGCATCCATAAATGCTTTTACTTCTTCCAATTTACCAGTTCCGATATATGTTTTTGGATGTGGGTTTTCTAATTTCTGAGTAAACCTTTTTACTGCCTTACCTCCGGCAGTTAATGTTAAAAACTCTAATTCGTCTAAATATTCGTTAGATTGCTCTTCGTTTTGATGTTGGGTTACAACTCCAATTAAAACAGCTTCTTCAGATGTTACTTTTTTCTCTTCTATCATGTTGCAAATTTACAAATTAGTTTAGTTGAAATTACGAAATGATTTCTTTTTAATAGTTAAGTTTATAATAAATAATTCTACTCTTGTTTTCTATAGATGCCAATCAATTTTTAAAGTGAAAGATTAAAAAACCTTATTTTAGCATTTCACATTATAATTAAACGTCATTTTATGTTTTCATATTTTAAGTCACAAGGTAAAAATAAACACGCTTATACAATTGCATTTTACAATCTTGAAAATTTGTTTGATACCAAAAATGATCCAACTACTTTAGACGACGATTTTACACCAAAAGGAAGAAAAAACTGGAATTATAAAAGATATAAAAGAAAACTTAAAAAGTTAGGTAGTGTAATGTTGCAACTAGGAGCAGAAAAATCTTTACATTCTCCAGCTATTATTGGAGTTGTTGAAGTTGAAAACCAAGCTGTTTTGGTTGATTTGGTAAACACAAATAACTTAAAAAATGAAAACTACGGAATTGTACATTACGATTCTCCAGATGAAAGAGGAATTGATGTTGCCTTACTTTATAAAAAAGAATTATTTGAGTTGTTGCATTCCGAAACTTTTCCGCTATACTTAAGTGCTGAAAATGGTGAAAGAGATTATACACGAGATGTTTTATTGGTAAAAGGAAATTTAAATGGAGAGTTGGTTCATATACTGGTAAATCATTGGCCGTCTAGAAGAAGTGGTGAAGATTTTACCGAAGAAAAAAGAATAAAAGCAGCTGAACTAGTTTCTAGTATTACCTATAAAATTACCGACGAAACAGCAGATGCTAAAATTATAATTATGGGCGATTTTAACGATGATCCAACAAGTAAAAGTGTTAAAAATTATTTAGTAAACGATACTTTTTACAATCCTATGGAGCGTTTAATAGCCACAGGAAATGGAACATTAAATTATAAAAGAACCTGGCATTTATTTGACCAAATAATTTTTTCTAAAAATTTTATATCTGTTAAAGAAAACACACATTCTTTTAAATATGCACAAGTTTTTGATAAGTATTTTTTAAAAGAATGGAAAGGAAAATATAAAGGGAATCCTTTTAGAACTTATATTGGCAAATGGTACCAAGGTGGTTTTAGCGATCATTTTCCAGTATATGTATATTTAAAAAAGAATTAAATAAAAAAACTCAAACTTTTTAGTTTGAGTTTTTTTGTTTTTCATCAAGCCTCTATGGTTAAAGGCATTTTATATATTTTATCTCGAATTCCTGGATTTTCAAATTTTTTATAATTTAAATTTTTTCGAATATATTTTACAACATCTTTGTTTTTACAACCAGGGCACAAAACTACAATTTCACCTTCCGAATTAAATGTAAATTTTAAGGTGATGGTCATGTTTCCTTCAACAGGAAAATCAGGAGTTTGAAGCAGCTCAATAATCTGGTTTCTAAGTTCTTTTTTTGTTACATCTGGATTCTCAAAATTTGATGCAAACAATCCAAATGTACCAATTACTAAGGCTAAAGCCAATAATTTAAATTTTTTCATTTTTGGTAGATTTAAGTTAAACATCTTTTTATTTGATACTAAAATTAAGATTTATTACACTGCAAATCCTCTTTTAAAAGTCTCTTAACATTTGTTTAACCCATATTTTATGAAATTGCAGTATTTATGTTGGAAATTTCAATATTTTATTATTTTAAAACACTGTAAAACAATATATTAAAAATATTAATCTAAATTATTACAGTTAGAGAATTAACTTAAATTATGTTAAAAGTTAAAATTGGTTCATAAAAAAAGCTCAAACAAATAATGCCTGAACTTTTAAATTTTTAATATTTTAATTATACTATTTTCATTTTTAAAGGCATTGTATATAATTTATCTCTTTCTCCAGGGTTAGTAATTTTATGATAATTTAAATTTTTTCGAATAAAATTTAAAACTTCTGGGTTTTTAGAATTTACATGTAAAACAACTATCTCTCCTTCAGAACTAAAAGTAAAAGTAAGCGTTATATTTAATTCTTTTTCAATATTAAAATCGGGCGATTTTAGGAGATCTATAATTTCAGTTCTAATTGTTTTTTCTGGCGATTTCATTTCGCTTGTGGTTGCCGCAAATAAACTAGATGTTCCAATTACTAAGGCTAAAGCCAATAATTTAAATTTTTTCATTTTTTGATAGATTTTAGTTAAACTTATATTTGATGTTTCAAATGTATTAGTAAAAGCTTATCCATTACTTTTCAAAATGTCGATTAACATTTGTTTAACCTCAAAAAAATATTTTTTAAACTATTTATTATAATAAAAATATTTAAAGTAATGATTTACTGTTATTTAACAGTAATAGTTGATTTTTTAAAGTTTAAAGATTTAACATAATTTAAGTTAATTCAGCTTTTTTTAAGTAGCTTTGATTAGTAATCTAAAACAACTACAATGAAAAAAATAGTATTATTAACGCTCGTTGGAATTTTTCTTTTTTCTTGCAAAAAATCTGACACTCAAAAAAAAGTTGAATTGAAATACCCTACAACAAAAAAAGTAGATACTGTTACTAATTATTTTGGTACAGATGTAAAAGACCCTTATAGATGGTTAGAAGACGATATGTCTGATGAAACAGCTGCCTGGGTTGGTGAACAAAACAAAGTTACATTCGATTATTTAGCAAATATTCCGTATCGCGAAGCATTGAAAAATCGATTAGAAACATTATGGAATTACGAAAAAATGGGCGCTCCATTTAAAGAAGGAGATTATACTTATTTCTATAAAAATAATGGCTTGCAAAATCAATATGTTTTGTATCGATTTAAAGGTGAAGATGAACCAGAAGTATTTTTGGATCCAAATACTTTTTCTGAAGATGGAACAACTTCGTTAGGTGGTTTGTCTTTCTCAAAAGATGGAAATACAGTTGCTTATGCTATTTCTGAAGGAGGAAGCGATTGGAGAAAAATAATCATCATGGATGCGCTTTCAAAAGAAATTAAAGAAGACACCATTATTGATGTAAAATTTAGTGGAATGTCTTGGAAAAAAAATGAAGGAATTTTTTATTCGAGCTACGAAAAACCAAAAGGAAGTGAATTATCTGCTAAAACAGATCAACACCGTTTATTTTATCACAAATTAGGTACAAAACAAGTTGAAGATAACATCATTTTTGGTGAAAAAGAAAAAAGACGTTACGTTGGTGGTGGTGTTACCGAAGATGGAAAATACTTGATTATTTCTGCTTCTGTTTCAACTTCTGGAAACGAATTGTATTTTAAAGATTTATCCGACGTAAATAGCGAAATTAAACCAATTATTTTAGGTTTTGATAATGATACAAATGTACTTGACCACCAAAATGGATATTTTTTTATGCAAACTAATTTAGACGCGCCAAATAAACGTGTTGTTAAAGTTGCTGTTGAAAATCCAGATGCAAAAAACTGGGAAGATGTAATTCCTGAAACTGAAAATGTGTTAAATGTATCTACTGCGAGCGGATACATTTTTGCAAAATATATGGTTGATGCTGTTTCTAAAGTAAAACAATACGATTTTAATGGAAAATTAATTAGAGATATTGAACTTCCTGGTGTTGGAACAGCTGGTGGATTTGGAGGAAAAGTTGATGCAGAAATTATTTATTATTCTTTTACCAATTATATAAATCCAGGTTCTATTTATTCTTTTGTTCCTAAAACAGGAGAGTCAAAACTTTATAAAAAACCTGAAATTGATTTTAATGCGGATAATTTTGAATCTCAACAAGTATTTTATACTTCTAAAGATGGTACAAAAATCCCAATGATTATTTCCTATAAAAAAGGAACTGAATTAGATGGGAAAAACCCAACAATCCTATATGCTTATGGTGGTTTCAATATAAGTTTAACACCTAGCTTTAGCATTGCAAATGCCGTTTGGATGGAACAAGGCGGAATTTATGCAGTACCAAATTTACGTGGTGGAGGAGAGTATGGAAAAGCATGGCATAATGCCGGAACTAAATTGCAAAAACAAAATGTATTTGATGATTTTATTGCGGCTGCTGAATATTTGATTGAAAACAAGTACACGTCTTCAGATTATTTAGCAATTAGAGGAGGTTCTAATGGTGGTTTGTTAGTTGGTGCAACAATGACCCAACGACCAGAGCTAATGAAAGTAGCATTACCAGCTGTTGGAGTAATGGATATGTTACGTTACCATACATTTACTGCTGGAGCAGGTTGGGCTTACGATTATGGAACTGCCGATGATTCTAAAGAAATGTTCGATTATTTAAAAGGATATTCGCCTGTACACAATGTAAAAGAAGGTGTTGAATATCCTGCAACTATGGTTACTACTGGAGATCACGATGATAGAGTAGTACCTGCACATTCATTTAAATTTGCAGCAGAATTACAAGCAAAACAAGCGGGAAGCAATCCTACTTTAATAAGAATTGAAACAAATGCTGGTCATGGAGCTGGAACTCCAGTTTCAAAAACTATTGAACAATATGCCGATATTTTCGGATTTACATTATACAATATGGGCTATAAAGAACTGCCAAGTAAAACGAAGGTAAAAGGATAAGTTAAAAGCCTAATTGATTTAAATTTAACCGTCATTACGAGCAAAATATTACGAAGTAATCTAATACAAATTGCTTCACTTTGTTCGCAATGACGTTTTTTTTATATTATCTCCAAAATCTCGGCACTATTAAAATGAATAATTTCACCTACTTTTTTACCTAACAATTGTTTTCCAATGGGAGACTGAGAAGAAATTGCAAAATAATCTACTCCATTAATTTCAATTTTCCCAATACTAATGGCTAAAAAATAAGTACCTTTTGTTGTTTTAATGAGACTTCCTAAGCAAGTAACATCACTCTTTTTTTCAATAGTTATTTTCTTTAAAACTTCTTGCATTATAGTAACTTCAGAAAGTTGTTGTCCTGCTTTTTCCATTTCTAGTTGAATCATAGCGCGTCCAGTTTCGTGCTTGTCTCCAGCCGAGCTTTT
>NZ_JBFLKT010000301.1:0-4089 GCF_040883305.1 Lutibacter sp. | reverse complement strand
TAGTATATATATAGCTCTTCTTCCTCCTTCAGTCATTGAATTTCTGAACATTTGTATCCAACCTGAGTTTATAAGTCTATTAAATCTGTTTTTATCCCATCCAAGTAGACGATGAAACTCTTCAAATTTACTTCTGTCAAAATAGTCTTCTGAATACAAAAAAAATATCATGTCAAGATCAGACTGAGTTAGTTTGTATTTTATTTTAACCCATTGACGGATTACTCTCCAATATTTTAGGTAATTATCGTGATTAGATTTCATTAAAAAAAATTATTATATTTGCTACAAAGTTATTAATTAAAATAGTAATAATGAGAATAGTTAAAGGAAGATTAATTTCTGTAAATAATAAAAACAGAAAATTTGGATCGGCTAAAAATTATATTTCTATTCAAGTAGAGGATTCTAATGGAAGAAATGAAAGGTGTCTTTTATTCACTAAAGCAGAGATTGCAAGAGCTGAAGAAAGAGCAGAGAAAAACATTGAGGATCTTACTAAGAAGAATTTTTTTACAAAACTTTTTGATTAACTTTTAATATATAAATTATGGATAAGAAAAAAGAAGATAAAAAGAAGCCTGTTTCAGATTTAAAAAAAACTATTGCTGACATAAACGCAAAGGCTCTTGAACGTAAGGTTAAAAGAGACGCTGAGCGTGCTGCTGCTAATCAATTGAGAAGAAAAAAAATGAGCAGTAAGCCTATGTCAAAAGGGTCTTCTATTAAGGGGCTTCAAGGATTACAAACAAGATTAGGATCTAAAATAACTAAATAATGAAAAAAATTACACCAACATTACCCGGAGCATCTCGTATGCAAATGCCAATGAGCAGTGGCAAATCTGCTTCTAAAATAAAAAAAGTTTCAGGAACTGTAAAAAGGGGAATGGTTAGTAAAAACCCTTACTGTTAGTATTATGGCTGATAAATCTAAAATGAAATGCAATAGTCCTGTTTCATCAAATAGGGCGGGTAAAAAAATGATGGTAAAAGCCTGTTCAGGAGGGAAGGAAAAACTTCTTCATTTCGGAGCCAAGGGTTATGGACATAATTATTCAGCTGCTGCAAGAAAAAGTTTTAGAGCGAGACATAAGTGCGATAGTGCAAACGACAAATTAACTCCAAGATATTGGGCTTGTAAAAAATTATGGGCAGGTAAAGGAGGCTCAACAAAATCAAGTCCAAAAGGTATAAGAGGTAAATATTAAATAAAAATAGTATGCCAAAAGATGCGTGTTATAAAAAAGTAAAAGCAAGTTACAAGGTTTTTCCATCAGCAAGAGCTTCTCAAGCAATTGCTAAATGTAGAAAAGGATCGGGTGTTGTCAGAAAAACTAAGGCAGGTTCTTCATTAAAAAGATGGGAGAAAGAAAATTGGAAGGACACTAAGAGTGGAAAGTCTTGTGGGTCAGGAGGCAAAAATGAATATTGTAGACCTACTAAAAGAGTGTCTTCAAAGACGCCAAAGACTGTTTCTGAAATTAGCAAGTCAAAGTTATCTGCAAAAAAGGCAGAAAAGTCAAGAGTAGGTATGGGTAAAAAAGTTTCAAAAATTTAATTAACTTTACAAAATGAAAAAAGTAATTAAAAAAGCTGCGATTTACGAGTCTAAAAAATCTCTTAATGGTAAGATGAAATTCTTAAAAGGAAATGCTTGTCAAAAACCTAAGAAAAAATGATAGATAAAGGATTTGGAGATACTGTTGAAAGATTTACTAAAGTAACAGGTATAAAAAATGTTGTAAAAACTGTTACAGAAGCATTTGAAATAGAAGACTGTGGTTGTGATAAAAGAAAAGATAGCTTAAACAATCCTAACTTAATAATAAATAAAACCTTTTATAAATTAAAAAAATGGCAATAATACCAATTAGCACAAGATTTATAGGTATCTCAGATACTGTAAATCTGCAGGAAAGAAAATCATCAACTGTAAATAAGGAGACAGAGCCTTATAGTTTACAAGATTTCATTGACTCCGTAGGAGGAGGTGGATTAGAAGGAACGAGTTATGTCTATGTAGCTGCTGACGGAACGGATTTAGAGAACGCAGTTCAACTTCAAGACGCTTACGATACAGCACAAACAATGTCTCCTAGCGCAGCAAATAGAGTAAAAGTTATTTGTGGACCGGGAAATTATAACTTTTCAACTGACTTCGTTATGGATGTTCAGTATATTGACTTAGTTTCTTTAGATGGAAATAGAAGTGTTATATTTAATGGTTTAGGAACTATATCAATTACAGCAAACGATGTTTTTGTAAAAGGAGTTGATGTATTACTTAAAGCCTTTACAGTAGCAACTCTTTTAGATTTACTTAAAGTTGAAAACTGTGCAGGTGGAGATTTTTCATTTGGTGGTGCTGTAATAGCGGCAGGTACTTTTACAAATTGTATTGGTGGTACTGCTTCATTTGGAGGTAGTTTTCCCGGAGGAGCAACAGGTGTTTTTACAGACTGTGTAGGCGGTGATGCTTCATTTGCTAGTGGAAGTAATAGACTAGCGTCAGGAACTTTTACAAATTGTGTAGGTGGATTTCAATCATTTGGAGGGGCAGGAGGAATAGCATCAGGTACATTTACAAATTGTACAGCAGGATCTCAATCATTTGGTGAAAGTGGAACAGCATCAGGTACTTTTACAAATTGTAAAAGTTCAACTTTTTCATTCGGTTATAATGGAACAGCATCAGGTACATTTACTGATTGTGTAGGATTAGATAATTGTTTTGGTACTAATGGAACAGCATCAGGAACTTTCACTAATTGTCAAGGTGGAGAGTATGCATTTGGAACTTATGGAACAGCATCAGGAACATTTACAAATTGTACAGCAGGATTTTATTGTTTTGGGGGTTTTGGTACAGCATCAGGAACATTTACAAATTGTCAAGCTGAGGGAGATTCATTCGGGCTTTTTGGTGTATTGTCAGGAAGACTTTACTACTGCAGATTGACAAGTGATTTTGCTACGTTTCAACTTGTAGATCCGGGAGGTATTACAAGACTATGTATAGATGGTAATAATGCAGAAGATAATCAAGGAATATAATTATGAAAAATTTACAAAGTACAACAGAAGGAACTTGGATTGAATTAAAACAAGTTGAATTAACGGAAGATCAAAAAGCTCTTTTAAAATCAAAAAATAAAGAGGTTAAAAAAACTTTAATGGAAGAGATTAAAGCTCTTAGAGAAGTAAATGCTACTGTTAAGGATACTAAATCTGCTAAATCAAAATATAACTCTATTAAACCGTCTTTAGAATCAGATGATGTTTATGAGTTAATAAGTGCGGATATGGTTTCGATAGATAATAATTTATCAGGAATACTTAATTTTAGACTTAATGGAAAGCATAAACAAATAAGATTTTAAAAGATGGCATATCAAAAATTACAAGCAGGAAGAGCTGCATCGGTAACTCCATCAGACACGTTAGATATTCCCTCAGTTACTGGGGGAATAAATGATGGATGCGTATTATATGTAGGCATAGGAGGAGATTTAACAGTAACAACAACTGGACAAGACGTTGTTACATTTGTTAATATACAAGATGGGACTTTTATTCCTGTTCAAGTATTAAAAGTTTTATCAACAGGTACAACAGCGACCGGTATTATAGCTCTTTGGTAATATGCAAATATCTATATCAAATTCTGTTAAAGGCTTTAGAAACGTAAAAAACAATGTTCAACAAATAGTTGATGCTTTTAAAGATAGAGTTTTAGCTGATGGAGGTATATTTGAGTCCGAGGTTTGTTTAAAGCAAACACTATTAAGTCTAGGTCGAATGTCTGATGAAGGGTTAATTGTATTTAACTTTCAGCAAAGAGTCTTTACTGACGGAGGAGATTGCGAATCACAGGTTTGTTTAATAGATACATTAACAAATTTAAACAATATATAAATGAGTTTATTAAGTCAATCAAGTTTGGTAATAACGCCAAACGGTTATAAAGAAGGAAAATTATATTCTGTAGTTCCTAATGCGCCAATAGGCGATTCTACATTTGCAAGAGCAACAACTGCAACTCGTGTAAACTCGGAGGGGCTTATAGAGGAGGTTGGCTTAAACGTGC
>NZ_JBFLKT010000300.1:0-3973 GCF_040883305.1 Lutibacter sp. | reverse complement strand
TTTGCCTTTGAAGGATGTTCATGTAAATATTCAGCAATTGCCCAAGCTATTGAAATTCCATCGTAGGTACTTGTTCCTCGTCCAATTTCATCTAATAACACCAAACTTCTTTCGGAAATATTATTCAAAATACTTGCGGTCTCATTCATCTCTACCATAAAAGTAGATTCGCCCATTGAAATATTATCACTGGCACCAACGCGGGTAAATATTTTATCTACAACACCAATTCTAGCATTTTGTGCAGGTACATAACTTCCCATTTGTGCCAATAAAACAATTAAAGCAGTCTGACGTAAAATAGCGGATTTACCACTCATATTTGGACCGGTAATCATAATAATTTGTTGTAAATTTCTATTTAGAACAACATCATTTGCAATATATTCTTCGCCAATTGGTAACTGCTTTTCAATTACAGGGTGACGTCCATTTTTTATTTCTAAATCGGTGCTTTCATCAATTTGTGGTCGTACATAGTTATTGTACTTGGCAAGTTCAGCAAACGACAGCAAACAATCTATCTGAGCTATTAATTGTGCGTTTAACTGTATCGGCTGAATGTAATCCAATAAATTGCTAATTAGTTCGGCAAAAAGCTCGTGTTCAAGCTTGCCGATTTTTTCTTCTGCCCCTAAAATCTTAGTTTCGTATTGTTTTAATTCTTCCGTAATATAGCGTTCGGCATTTACCAACGTTTGCTTACGAATCCAATCTTCCGGAACTTTATCTTTATGTGAGTTCCGAACTTCAATATAATATCCAAAAACGTTATTAAATGCTATCTTTAATGAAGTAATTCCAGTGCGTTCAATTTCACGCGCCAACATAGCGTCTAAATAATCTTTTCCTGAAGTTGAAATAGCTCTTAATTCGTCTAATTCTGTTGAAACTCCAATTGCAATTGCGTTCCCTTTATTAATATTTACAGGCGCATCTTCGTTTAAAGTTTTAGTTATTTTTTCACGAAGTGCATTGCAATTTTGTAATTGTTCTCCAATAATTTTTAATGAAACATTATCACTATTTTCAGCGGCTTCTTTTATTGGAATTATAGCATTTAGTGAGTTTTTTAACAACACTACTTCACGTGGATTTACTTTCCCTGTTGCTACTTTTGAAACCAAACGCTCAATATCACTTATTTGCTTTATTTGATAGGTTGAAAGTTCTAAGAAATCATCATTATCTATTAGATATTTTACAATTTCGTGACGTTTTTTAATTCGGTTTATATCTTTTAAAGGCAATGCTAACCAACGTTTTAATAAACGTCCGCCCATTGGCGAGATAGTTTTATCAATAACATCTAGCAAGGTAACTGCATTTACAGAAGTTGAATTGTATAATTCCAAATTCCGGATAGTAAAACGATCCATCCACACATAATTATCTTCAGAAATTCTATTAATTACCGAAATATGCTCTAATTTGTTATGCTGTGTTTCAGATAAATAATACAACACCGCACCGGAAGAAATAATGCCTTCGTGTAAATCATCAACACCAAAACCTTTTAGGGTTTTTACTTTAAAATGATTGGTTAATGTTTCTAATGCATATTCTGATTGAAAAATCCAATCTTCTAAATAAAAAGTATAAAAACGGTCGCCAAACAACTCTAAAAACTTGTTTTTATGTTGTTTTTGAACCAAAACCTCACTTGGATTGAAATTTTGAAGCAGTTTATCTATGTATTCACTATTTCCCTGGGCTGTTAAAAACTCACCTGTTGAAACATCTAAAAACGAAATTCCTAATTGTTTTTTTCCAAAGTGAATTGCTGCTAAAAAATTATTGGTTTTAGATTGTAAAACTTCGTCGTTTAGTGCTACTCCAGGAGTTACCAATTCTGTAACACCACGTTTTACAATAGTTTTTGTCATTTTTGGATCTTCTAACTGATCGCAAATGGCAACACGCATTCCAGCTTTTACCAACTTTGGTAAGTAGGTATTTAACGAATGATGCGGAAAACCAGCCAATGCAGTTTCTGTTTCACTTCCTGCACCTCGTTTGGTTAAAACAATACCTAAAACATGTGCCGCTTTTTTGGCATCTTCACCAAAAGTTTCGTAAAAATCACCTACTCTAAACAACAACATTGCATCAGGATATTTTACCTTAATTGCATTGTATTGTTTCATTAATGGTGTGACTTTCTTTGGTTTTGCTGCCAATTTTTTAGGAAATTAAGTTAGATTTGCGAAGTTACATTTTATATTTAAAATTACGAATTTCAAATTATGAATTACGAATTTTAATTTAGAATTCACAAATAGCAGATCCTTGATACCCAATACTAGATATTAAAAATAATGAGAAAATTAAAAAATAGTGAACTTGGAAGGTTAAATGTTGAAGACTTCAAAAAAACCGATAAAATTCCACTAATTGTAATTTTAGATAATATTAGAAGTTTAAACAATATTGGTTCCGTTTTTAGAACAAGTGATGCTTTTTTAATTGAAAAAATATATTTGTGCGGCATTACTGCGCAACCTCCTCATAAAGAAATTCATAAAACAGCTTTAGGCGCAACAGAATCTGTTGCTTGGGAATATGTTGAAGATACTTTAACTTTAGTTGAAAAGTTGAAAGGTGAAAAGGTTAAAATTCTTGCTATTGAACAAGCTGAAAACAGCACCATGTTGCAAGATTTTACAATAGAACCCAACCAAAAATATGCTGTAATTATGGGAAATGAAGTAAAAGGAGTACAGCAAAAAGTTGTTTCGGCAAGCGATTACTGTATTGAAATTCCACAATTTGGAACCAAGCATTCTTTAAATATTTCGGTGAGTTGTGGTGTTGTACTTTGGGATTTATTTAAAAAGTTTAGATTCTAATATCTATAAAATAGCTAATTTTTAGTGTCACCTATTTTGTTTTGAATAATTCTTAGTTTACAGTTATTCATTTTGTACAATTTCGAAACTACTGTAAAATCGGTAGATGTATTTATTTCATAAAAATAATTCAATTGCCATTTTTGGGCTTGTTCAGCTTGTTTATTTTTAACAACATCCCAATTTGGATACACTCGAAATGCTCTTTTCCCTTCTCTTTTTACTGTTGAAATTATTCCTTTTTTAATTAGTTCGGATTTAGGGAAAACAAATTGCCCAAACCTATTTTTAGTTCGCACATTTACAATATAAAAATCAAATAAGTCGGTTTCATTAAAAGGCTCTATGGAACCGTTTTTATGTCGTTTCCAAAATGTTACAAACTGTCCAGTTTTTTTAGGTGTAATTTTTGCACTTCTGCTTATTATATGTTGTCCATTCAATTTATATTGACAGGCATAATATGCTGAACTTTCTGTTTCAAATTTGAAGTCAGAAATTAGAAAGGCGCATTTATCGTAAATTACTGTTTTTATTTGTTTCAGATTATTGTCCATTTATTTTATTCCGATTGCTATTTTGATTTAGCTAATACTAACTACCAAATACTAGTTAAAAAAAATGAATTAATCTAACGGAACTAATTCTCTTCCTAATTGCGCTAAAAACGGGAAACCAACAGTATCATATTCATAAATACCATCATTATAAATTTTATTTTTATTTACATGAATAGTTGCCGTAATTATATATTTTTTTTTCGTTTTTGTGTTCTCTATAAACGCACAATCTGTTAAATAACCGTAAGCAAAACCAACTTTATTGTGTATCTTTATATGCGAAGGCATTGGTTCTTTAGAATCACCAAAAAGGAAAAACTTTACATAACTATCATAATATTCTTTTGAAGTATATCCCGCATCTTTGGGTAGTGTTGCCATTGTATTTATTAAAAAATTACGATCTTCTTCTGTTAGGTCAAATCTTTTTTCTTTTGGAAATAATTCTGGAAACACCAATTGTTTCATTAATTGATGTAAAGAAATTAAGGGCATATAGTTTTTTAAAGAGAAATCCATCGGTTTTTCCACTAAGCTATCACCAACTGTGTAACCAATTCCCTT
>NZ_JBFLKT010000299.1:0-9907 GCF_040883305.1 Lutibacter sp. | reverse complement strand
TGCGGCGATCTCATGTATATTAGTTGTTATTATATTTATAGTTTAATTTTAAAAATAATCATAATTCATAGTTAAAAAAATATCTGTTGTCAAAAAATTTATTAATAAAACAATTAACAAATATTGAAAATGCAAAACGTATAAATAGAGAACGTGTTGCATTTTTGGTGCTTGAAAATACGGAGCTAATTACGTATTTAGTTGAAATTATGTTTGCTTCAGATTCTAAAATATCCATAAAAGCAGCTTGGATTTTAGAAATAGTTTGTGAAAAAAATCTGTCTTTCATTGGTCCACATTTAGATTATTTTACAGAGAATATTGGCAATTTAAAACACGATAGTGCGGTGCGTCCTGCTTCAAAAATTTGTAATTTTATTGCAATTGCATACAATTCAAAAAAGGATATTTTGTTTAAAAATTTTTTAACCAAAACGCATATTGATAAAATTATAGAAACGGGCTTTGATTGGATGCTAAGTAACCATAAGGTTGCTACAAAAGCTTACAGTATGAACGCATTATTTTTATTGGGTAAAAATTACGATTGGGTACATCAGGAACTAAAGTTAATACTACAACAAAACATTACCAAAGAAAGTGCAGCATATAAAGCAAGAGGAAAGATGACTTTAGACTTGATAAACAAGCAATAAAATTACAAATTTTGGCTTTATTTCATTAATTTTGCATTTTTCAACACAAAACTAAAAGATGGCATTAACAAGTTTAAACGCAATATCTCCAATTGATGGAAGATACAGAAGTAAAGTAGCAAATTTAGCACCTTTTTTTTCGGAAGAAGCACTAATAAAATACAGGGTTAAAGTAGAAATTGAGTATTTTATTGCTTTGTGCGAAATTCCTTTGCCTCAATTAGAAACTTTTAATACTGAACTTTTTGACGAATTACGAAGCATTTATATTGATTTTACGTCGGAAGATGCTCAAAAAATTAAAGACATTGAAAGTATTACAAACCACGATGTAAAAGCAGTGGAATACTTTATAAAAGAAAAATTTGATGTTTTAAATCTTCAACAATATAAAGAGTTTATTCATTTTGGATTGACTTCACAAGACATAAATAATACGGCAACTCCGTTATCAATTAACGATGCGTTTGATATTGTTTATTATCCAGAATTAGCAACACTTATAGAAAAATTAAGACAGCTAGCTGTTTCTTGGGCTGATGTACCAATGTTAGCTCGTACGCACGGACAACCGGCTTCTCCAACACGTTTAGGAAAAGAAATCTTTGTTTTTATTGAACGTATAGAACAGCAAGTCAATCAATTGCAAAATATTCCGTATGCTGCAAAATTTGGAGGTGCAACTGGGAATTTTAACGCACATAAAGTGGCGTATCCAAACATAGATTGGAAAGCATTTGGGACTCATTTTGTGGAAAAAGTATTGGGTTTACACCATTCTTTTCCAACAACTCAAATAGAACATTACGATCATTTAGCTGGTATTTTTGATGCTCAAAAGCGTATAAACACAATATTGATTGATTTTAATAGAGATATTTGGACGTATATTTCTATGGATTATTTCAAACAAAAAATTAAAAAGGGCGAAGTTGGTTCTTCTGCAATGCCTCATAAAGTAAATCCGATAGATTTTGAAAATTCTGAAGGAAACTTAGGAATGGCGAATGCAATTTTTGAACATTTATCCGCCAAATTACCAATTTCTCGTTTACAACGTGACTTAACAGACTCAACTGTTTTAAGAAATGTAGGTGTTCCATTTGCGCACACAATTATTGGGTTTACTTCAACGTTAAAAGGATTGAAGAAGTTATTAATTAATAAAGAAAAATTTGCTGAAGATTTAGAAAATCATTGGGCGGTTGTAGCGGAAGCTATTCAAACAATTTTGAGAAGAGAAGCGTATCCAAATCCTTATGAGGCTTTAAAAGGTTTAACAAGAACAAACGAGAAAATTACGCAAAAATCTATGGCTAATTTTATTGATAGTTTAGATGTTTCTAAAGAAATTAAGACAGAATTAAAAGCTATTACTCCTAGTAATTATACTGGAATTTAAAATATACCAAATGAAAAAAATTGCACTTTTATTATTTTTAATAGTTACAATAAGTTGTAATACTGAGCCTTTAAAAGCAGATCGTTTTAAAACCGGAACTTTTGAGATTCCTGCAGGAAAAGGATATGAAAAAACAATTATTATTAGACAAGATTCTATTCAAATTGAAAAATATGAAGACAGAATAGATACCTTATTAATTTCTTGGAAAAACAATTTTGATTATACGCTGAAAATGTTACACCCTAAAACAGCAATTGATGAAGATCCTATTCACGTTAAAATAACAAATATTGAAAAAAATTCATACGAGTTTGAGGCTGTAATTGGGTATTCAAATTTTGTTCAAAAAGGTGAAATTTTTAAAATAGCAGACTAAATTATGGAAATATTTTTACACGTAGATGCGTGGATTGCATTGTTAACATTAACTTTTTTAGAAATTATTTTAGGTATAGATAATATTATTTTTATTTCTATAACAGCAGGTAAATTACCAAAAGATAAAATTAAAAAGGCAACTAGATTAGGACTTTTATTGGCATTAGTATTTAGAATTATTTTGTTATTTGGTGTTTCATATTTAATATCTATGAAATCAGCTTTCTTTACTTTTGACCTATCATGGGTTAAAGGTGGAATTACTGGGCAAAGTGTAATTTTACTTTTAGGAGGGATCTTTTTATTGTACAAAAGTACTAAAGAAATTCACCACAAAGTAGAAGGTTCAGGCGATGAAGATGAAAAAATATCGATAAAAAGTGTAGTAAAAAACTCTTTTGGAAGTGTGATTTTCCAAATTGTAATGATTGATATTGTATTCTCTTTCGATTCTGTTTTAACGGCTGTTGGTATGACAAACGGGGTTCCAGGTGCCTTAATAATTATGATTACTGCAGTTATTATTTCAATAATAATTATGATGATTTTTGCAGCACCAGTTGGTAATTTTGTAAATAAACATCCTACTATTCAAATGTTGGCGCTTTCTTTTTTAATTTTAATTGGATTTATGTTAATTACAGAAGGAGCACACTTATCGCATTTAGAAGTTTTTAACAAACCAGTTGGAGCGATACCAAAAGGTTATTTGTATTTTGCAATTGCGTTTTCATTAGGAGTTGAAGCTCTTAATCTGAAGGTTCGAAAAAAATAATTAAATATTATTTAACAAAATCTTCAATTATTTACGACATTTTTGTCACTATTTTTGAATGAATTATGAAAGATCTAAAAACAACAAATATTTTACTGCTAATATTGGTAATTCCAGTAGTATTTTACATTTTAAAAACAATGTCTTTCATTTTTATACCATTAATTTTTTCAATGTTTATTGCATTGTTGTTTTTACCTTTAATGCGATGGCTGGCAAAACGAAAAATCCACAATTTTATAAGTATTTTTATAGTATTATTAATATTTGTTGGGATTTTTAAAATAGGAGGAGAGCTTATAAAAATAACAAGTAGAGAAATTTTAGCTACAGATAGTTTGTTTTTTGAAAAAGCAATTGCAAAAATTAATGTTTTAGCACAATCTTTTGAAGACTTTTTAGGAATTAACTATTTTGATGAAGGTAACATAATAAATCATTTTATCACTAGTGATTCTATTTCAAAGCACTTTGGTTCAACCTTCGATTTTTTAGGAAACACAGTTTCTATGACATTAATGACTGCTTTTTTTGTTATTTTATGGTTAGCAGAATCTATCAACTTTCAAAAGTTTTTAAATAATACTATTTTAAAACAAAAATTTGCATCTGTAAAAACCTTTATGAAAATTGAAAAAGATTTAATAAAATTTGTAAAAGTTAAATTTTTAGTAAGTGCCTTAACCGGTCTTGGTTTTGGATTGGCTTGTTACTTTTTTGATGTAAGTTTTCCTATTTTTTGGGGATTATTTGCCTTCCTTATAAATTTTATTCAAATGATTGGATCTGTAGTTTCAGTAGTTTTATTGTCACTTTTTGCCTTTGTAGAATTAGACCCAACAAGTGTTTTATTATTTTTCATTCTCACTATAACATTGGTACAAGTAATTTTTGGAGGAATTTTAGAACCAATATTTATGGGTCGTTCCTTTTCTATAAATATTATTACAATTTTAGTGATGTTAATGCTTTGGGGTTATATTTGGGGAGTTCCTGGATTAATAATGTCAATACCAATTACGGTGTTTTTAAAAATTATATTTCAGCAATTTCCTCAAACAAAACTATTAGCTACTTTAATTTCAGGAAATGAAGTAACAATTAAGCTTCCTCGTTTAAAAAAGTCTTAGAAGTTAATAATTATTAGTGTGTTGTCATTCCTGCGCAGACAGGAGTCCGGAGGTTGTTAATATTGATTACCATTGGTTTGGTTTTTTATTAAGGTTTGGTATAGATTCCTGTATACAGAGGAATGACAGTTTGGTTTCAACAATTCAACAATTAAAAAATTCTACAACATTAATTAAATTTGGTTTTTAGAATTTAGGTAATAAATGTTACAAAACTCTGTAATGTTTATCACCACTTACACTTTGCACCTCAATTACCTTTGCACTAAACTAAAAAAGCAAATAACTATGCGAGTCTCATATATTTTATTCATTTCATTAATACTTTTTAATATTTTAATAGGTAGTGCACAACAAGAAATTTCAATTTCTTTGAATGAAATGTTAGAAAAAGTTGAAAGTAATAACCACACTGTTAAAATTTCAGAACAAGATTTTAATGTGGCTAAAGCAGATTACAATCAAACAAATTCAATTTTATTACCTAATATTTCAATCTCACATTCGGGTATTTCAACCAACAACCCTTTAATGGCATTTGGTTCAAAATTAAATCAGGAAATTTTAACACAAGCCGATTTTAATCCTACGCTTTTAAATAATCCTGATGAAATTCAAAACTTCACAACTAAAATTGAAGTGCAACAACCAATTTTTAACGCAGATGGTATTTTTATGCGTAAAGCTGCAAAAGCTAAAATGAATGCTTTTGAACTACAAACAACCAGAACTATTGATGCTATAAAGTTAGAAGTTACAAAAGCGTATATGCAATTACAAGTTGCATACAAAGCTGTTGAAGTATTAGAAAAAGCTAAAGAAGCTGCATTAGAAAATAAAAAAATTGCAGAAAATAGTTTAAAACAAGGCTATTTACAAAAGGCAGATATTCTTTCAGTAGAAGTTCATGTTACTGAAGTAGAAAATCAATTACTAACTGCAAAAAGTACTATTAAAAATGCTTCAGATTATCTAAAGTTTTTAGTTGGTGAAACTAACGAAGCAACAGTAAAACCATCAACAGATTTAGTTGCTGAATTAAACTTAGATGTTTACAACCAAAAACTTTCAGAAAACAGAGCAGATATTGAAGCTTTAGAAAAAAGTACAGAAGCTTATACAAATATGCATAAAGCTAATAAAATGTCATATTTACCAAGTTTAAATGCTTTTGGAAGTTATGAACTGTATGATGATAAAATCTTTAATGGAAGTGCAAACGGCTATTTAGTGGGTGCACAATTATCTTGGAACGTTTTTGAAGGATATAAACGTATTGGGAAAACTCAAAAAAGTAAAGCGGAATTAGATAAAGCTGAAATAACTTTAAATCAATATAAAAATAAAAGCCAGTTAGAATTTAATAAAGCAAAACGCCAGTTAAAAGATGCTGAAAACAGTATGAATTTAACAAATTTAGCTGTTGAACAATCTAAAGAAGCGTTAAGAATTAGAACTAACCGATACGAGCAAGGATTAGAGAAAACATCCGATGTATTAATTTCTGAAGCTAAATACTTACAAAAACAATTAGAATATTTACAAACAGTTTTTAATTACAATTTTACAAAAGCATATGTAAATTTCTTAACAAAATAATCTAACTATAAAAAATAGCACATTTAAAATAATACAATAATGAAAAATATATTTAAAATAATAGCAATACTTACCTTAACATTAGTAACAAGTTGTGGAAAAGACAAAGCGAAATTAGCAGACAATAGAGAAACGGTTGCTGTAAAAGTAAGCACACCATCGTCTGAAAACGGAACATTTATTACTGCTAGTGGGAATATTGAAACGGTACAAAATGCAAACCTAAGCACTAGAATGATGGGTTATGTAAATAATGTATATGTAAAAGTAGGTCAAAAAGTTACAAGTGGTCAACTTTTATTAAGTATCAATAGTGCCGATATAAATGCTCAAAAAGCACAGGTTACTGCTTCAATTGCAGAAGCCACTGCTGCCTTTACTAATGCTGAGAAAGACTATAACAGATTTAAAGCATTGTTTGAAAGTAATAGTGCATCACAAAAAGAAATGGATGATATGACAGCAAATTACGAAATGGCTAGAGCCCGTTTAGAAGCTGCCAATCAAATGAAAAATCAAGTAAACGCTCAATTATCTTACTCAAATATTACAGCGCCATTTAATGGTGTTATTACTGGAAAATTCGTTAATAAAGGTGATATGGCAAATCCAGGAATGCCTTTAATTAGTATGGAAACTCCAGGTGAATTTCAAGTAATAGCAATGGTTCCAGAATCTGAGATTACCAAAATTAAAATTGATTCTAAAGTAAACGTAATTGTAAAATCTTCAAATCAATTATTAACTGGTAAAGTTACTGAGGTTAGTTCTTCGGCCAAAAATACTGGTGGACAATATTTGGTTAAAGTTATTCTTGATAAAACGGATGAAAAATTACTTTCGGGAATGTTTACTTCAGTTCAATTTCCTATTGACAAAAATGAAACTTCCAGTATAATTATAATTCCAAAAAGTGCTTTAATAGAGCAAGGTCAGTTAACTGGTATTTATACAATTGGAAATGGAAATACTGCCATTTTAAGATGGTTAAGAATTGGTAAAAACTATGGTGATCAAGTAGAGGTTTTATCTGGTTTATCAGCTGACGAACAATTTATTGTTTCTGTTGAAGGTAAATTATATAACGGAGCAAAAGTAGCTATTCAATAAATTAATATTCGCGTTAGGGTTAGCAGTGAAAATCCTTTTTTAAGAAAAAAGATTGAAACGAATAGCCCGATCCAAAGAGAAACGCCCAAAAATATAAAATTATGCAAGAAGGTATATCAGGTAAAATTGCCAATGTTTTTATCAATTCTAAATTAACAATTTTGTTAATGGTGGCTTTGATGGCGATTGGTATTTATAGTTCTTTTTTAATTCCAAGAGAAGAAGAACCTCAAATTATTGTTCCAATGGCCGACGTTTTGGTTGGATATCCAGGAGCGAGTCCAACAGAAGTAGAAAGTAGGGTTGTTAAGCCTTTGGAAAAAATAATTTCTAACATAAAAGGAGTGCAACACGTACATAGTATTGCAATGAACGGTCAATCTATGATGATTGTGCAGTTTTATGTTGGTGAAGATACGGAGCGCTCGTATGTAAAATTATACGATGAATTAATGCGCCATAAAGGTATGTTTCCACCTGGGGTTACGGAACCTTTGGTAAAAACACGTTCTATTGACGATGTTCCAATGTTAGGACTTACTTTTTGGAGTGAAAATTACGACGATTTTCAAATTCGTCAAATTGCTGAAGAAGTAACTTCTGAAATTGAAAAAGTAAAAGATGTTTCTATTACCAAAGTTATTGGAGGTAGAAATCGTGAACTAAAAGTTGTTCTAGATAAGGATAAATTATCTGAAAATGGTATTGATGCTTTGGGTATTATGCAAATGATACAGGTTAATAATAGCAGTTCTCAATCTGGTAGTTTTGTTAATGGAGATGAAGAATTTTTAGTAACTACTGGTAAGTTTTTAACTTCTAAAGATGATGTTGAAAATTTAGTGGTTGGTGTAAATCAAAATATGCCTGTTTATTTAAAACAAGTTGCTACTATTATTGATGGACCAGAAACACCAAAAAGTTATGTTTCTTTTGGTTATGGAAAAGCAAATGATCAATTTGAAGGAAATCCAAGCGAATATGCTGCGGTAACACTTTCTATAGCAAAAGTAAAAGGAGCCGATGCTATGAAAATAGCAGAAAAAATTCTGGAGCATGTTGAACTTTTAAAACAAAATTTAATTCCTAATGATGTTCATGTCTCAGTTACAAGAAACTACGGAGAAACTGCATCGCACAAAGTTGGTGAATTATTGCTGCATTTAGGCGTTGCCATTTTAGCCGTTACCATTTTAGTAATGCTAGCAATGGGCTGGCGTGGTGGATTGGTTGTGTTTTTCTCAGTTCCGTTAACCTTTGCTTTAACTTTATTTAGTTATTATTTATTGGGCTATACGTTAAATAGAATTACACTTTTTGCACTTGTGTTTGTAGTGGGTATTGTGGTGGATGACAGTATTATTATTGCTGAAAATATGCACAGGCATTTTAAAATGAAGCGATTGCCATTTAAACAAGCTGCCATTTATGCAATTAATGAAGTTGGAAACCCAACAATATTAGCAACATTCACGGTAATTGCGGCAATTTTACCAATGGCATTTGTTTCTGGTATGATGGGTCCATATATGAGTCCGATGCCAATTGGAGCTTCTATTGCAATGATACTTTCATTATTTGTTGCATTGACTGTAACTCCTTATTTAGGGTATCATTTATTGCAAGAAAAGGATACTCGAGAACATAAAGAAGAGGAAGGTTTAGAAACCGGAATGATTTATAAAATCTATAAAAAAATAGAACAACCATTTTTAGATAGTAAAACAAAACGTTTTGTAATGTTGGCTATTACAGTTGTTTTATTACTTGGATCTGTTTTAATGTTCTTTACTAAATCGGTTGCCGTTAAAATGTTGCCTTTTGATAATAAAAACGAGTTTCAGGTTGTAATTGATATGCCAGAAGGAACTACTTTAGAAAGGACTGCCGCTGTTACTAAAGAAATAGCTCAATATATTTCAACAACACCAGAAGTAGTTAATTATCAAAACTATATCGGAACCTCAGCTCCTATTACATTTAACGGTCTAGTACGTCACTACGATGTTAGAGGCGGAAGTAATATGGCTGATATTCAGGTGAATTTATTATTGAAAGAAGATAGAGATTTACAAAGTCATGATATCGCTAAAAAAGTACGTCCAGAAATTCAAAAAATAGCTAAAAAATATGGTGCTAATGTGAAATTAGTTGAAGTTCCACCAGGACCTCCAGTTTTATCTACATTGGTTGCAGAAGTTTATGGACCGGATTATGATGAGCAAATTAAAGTTGCTGCTCAAGTAAAACATATTCTAGAAAACACAACTGATGTTGTGGATACAGATTGGATGGTTGAAGACGCTCAAACTGAATACAGATTGGTGGTTGACAAAGAAAAAGCAATGTTAAATGGAATCGCTCCTCAACAAATAGTAGGAAATTTGACCTATTTATTAAGCGAGTATCCAATTTCTTATATTTATGATGAAGCTTCTTATGACCAGGTAAATATTGTTTTAGGATTAAAGGATTCTGATAAAACAAGCCTACAAGATATCCAAAACATAAAAATTAAAGGAAAAAATGGAAATGTTGTTCCTGTAAGTGATTTGGTAAAAGTAAAAACTGGTACCCTAGAAAAAACCATTTATAGAAAAGACCAAAAACGTGTGGTTTATGTTTTGGCTGATATGGCCGGAGGATTGGAAAGTCCGGTTTATGCAATTTTAGGAATGAAAGAAAAATTACAAAAAATTGAGTTGCCAAAAGGCTATAAAATGAACGAGTTGTATCTAGAACAACCTTCAGATGAAACTGATTTTACAGTAAAATGGGATGGTGAATGGCAAATAACGTTGGAAGTTTTTCGTGATCTAGGTACTGCCTTTTTAATAGTAATTATTATTATTTA
>NZ_JBFLKT010000025.1:0-6352 GCF_040883305.1 Lutibacter sp. | reverse complement strand
TTGCGTTTCTGACCTCTGGTTTTTGGTTTTTTATACTTTTTAGCAATTTCTCTTCGGTAAGAACCACCTAAATTCACCCTGCTATTTTTTTCTTTTTTCTCATGAAAAGCTGGACCGCTTGGTTCTGTTAGTGTCTTTTTTCTACTGCTTTTTTCTGGTTCAACTTTAGGCATTTCTTCATCAATCAGTTGTGTCGAAATTAAAATATGCTCAGGAAGGTCTTCAACATCAATTTCAGTATTCATTAACAATTCAATTTCGCCTAAATATTCAGCCTCTTCTTCATTAAATAATGAAATTGCAGTACCTTCTTGTTCAGCTCTACCTGTTCTACCAATTCGGTGCATATAATTTTCAGGTTCTTCAGGAATATTAAAATTAATTACGTGACTCACATCTGTAAAATCCAAACCTCGCGCAATAATATCACTTGCAATTAACACATTAAAAAAACCTTTTTCAAAATTAGTTACAGCTCGTAAACGATAATTTTGGGTTTTATTAGAGTGAATTACATTTGTATCACCCGGAATTAAACCTTCTAATTCTTCGTATAAAATATTAGCTTGTTTCTTATTTTTTACAAATACCAACACTTTTTTAAAAGTTTCTTTATCCTTGAGTAATTGCACTAAAAAATTAACTTTTGTGTAAAAATTTGGAACAGGATACGCCAATTGTTTTATAGTATCTAAAGGACTTCCGCTTGCAGCGACTTCAATTTTTATTGGAGATTTAAAAAAGTCGTGCAGTAAATCGTTCACTTCTTTTGTTAAAGTTGCAGAGAACAAAATATTTTGCCTTTTTTTAGGTAATAAATCTAATAAAGTTATCAATTGTGCTCTAAAACCAAGATTCATCATTTCATCAACTTCATCAATTACCAATTTCTGAATTTGTTTTAATTTTAGAATACCATCCAGTGCTAAATCTAACAATCTACCTGGGGTGGCAACTAAAATATCTTGACCTTGATATACAACTTGTTTTTGCTTATTTAAGTTTGTACCTCCATAAACTCCTGCAAAACGCACATTAATATAAGGAGTTAAGTTTTCAATCTCTTGAATTACTTGAACAACCAATTCCCTTGTTGGCACCACAATTAAAACACGTGGATGTTTTTGTTCGGAAAAGGTGAGTTGTTTTAGTATTGGCAATAAATAAGCATAGGTTTTTCCAGTTCCGGTTTGTGCAATACCAACCATATCTCTACTACTCATAATTACATTAAAAGCCTTCTCTTGAATAGGAGTTGGTGTTTCAAAACCCATCTCATTAAGGGCATCGAGTAAAAAGCGGTTTAAGTTTAAATCGGAAAAAGTCATTTTTTTATTTTTTGCAAATATAGACCTTAAATTATATTTCAAAGGTTATCAATCTATTATTCACGGTAACTTTTGAAAAACCTATATTTTTTTCAATCCATTTAAAGGTGTTTTTGAGATAAAATATTACGTGTGTATTGTCTTCTTTATAATACCAATTTTTAAAAATTATATTTTCTGAAAACAAATCGGTCATACAATACAATTTACCACCAGGTTTTAATAAAGTTTTTAAACGTTTAAATTCTTGCAACGGATGGTGAAAATGTTCAATAACTTCGCAACAGACAATAAAATTATAAGTAGTTTTTAAGGCGTTTAGATTGTTATCGAAAAAAGGATCGTAGGTTGTAATACTATAATTTTTGTTGCGTAGTAATTTGGAAATAACTGGACCGGTTCCGCAGCCAAAATCTAATCCAGTAGAAGTGTTATTAAAATCCTCTTGAACAGCATTTACAATAGGATTTACAAATTTTTGATATCCTAAATCGTTTACATTATTGTTGTGCTCTAAGTATCTTATTTTTTCATTATTAATTGAAGGATAATAGTCTGGATGCATTAAAATAGCAGCGCAAGTACCACATTTATAATATTTAGCGTGGTTATTTGTGTAAAATAAGTTTGTTTTACTATTGCAGAGTTTGCATTTCATTGCTATTAATCATTAGCTATTTCAAATAGTAAATTCACATTTGGATCGTAGTTAATTTCTTTTACATCCAAATCTTTAGTCAACACTACAAAAGGTTCTTTTTTTGTTGTTACCTCAATGGTTTTAACTTCTGAAGTTCCATCGGAATAAACAAGTTCTATATCTAGTGGAAATTGAAAAGTGTTTTCTTGAAGTTGCTCTACAATTATTCGCAATTTACTTCCTCCATGAATCCAAGTAGTTTTTATTTTAGGCTGTCCTGTTTTATAAAGCCATTGTGTAAAAAAAACATCTAAATTTTTACCAGAAACCTGAACCATTACATTTTTAAAATTATTTGTGGAAGCGTTTTTAAATTTGTAAAAATCGTAATAGGTTTTAATGCCTTTCCAAAAGTTTTCTTCACCAACTTTATTTTTAAGCATATGCAAAACCCATGCTCCTTTTTGATAAGAATTTGGGTTTAATAACTTCATATAATTGGTTGTTTTTGAATCGACAACAGGAGTTTGTTGCACCTTATAAAAATTCAACACTTTTGTGCGTTCTTCATTTAAACGATTTTTAAACGCAGCTTCGCCATCACTCTTTAGAATGTACAAATCGGTTAAATAAGTTGCAAAACCTTCGCTTAACCATAAATGTGCCCAATCTATTTCTGTGGCAGAATTCCCGAACCATTGATGTGCAATTTCGTGTGCAATTAAATCTTTATGTTCTTGATTTCCAGTAACAGATTTTTCAAAATAAAATATATTTCCTGCATTTTCCATGCCACCAAAACGTGTTTTAGATTGTACATTTGCTAATTTTTGAAATGGATATTCACCAACATTTTCGATAAAGAAATCTAAAATGTCTTTAGCTATAGAAAAATCGTTAAATCCGTCTTCTTTTGTTTGCGGATATACCCAAGTCGAAACTGGAATATTATGTGTTTCTCCAATGTTTTGCACCGCAAATTTGGCAATGCCAACCACCATTACTTTTGTTGGTAATGGCACATCGGTTTTATAGTGATATTGTTTTAGATTTTCGCTTAAATTAGTTTCTTCAACTTCAAAACCATTTGCAATTGCCTGATAATGGTTTGGAGCCTTAATTATATACTCAATTGTTGCTTTGTCTGATGGATGATCTACACAAGGAAACCAATTATGTGCTCTGTTTGGCCAATTATCACCAAAAAAAGTACGATCGCCATGTATATTTTTAGAAATTATTAAACCATCTTTTGGAACACCACTATATATTATTTTATAGGTATATGGTAAACGTGGAAATACATGTTTGGCCTCAATAGTTAGTTTATGATTTTTTTGACTAAAATCTACAACAATATTGTTTTGGTAAACGCTATCAACGCTCATTCCCATTCCAGTTGAATCTTTTGCAATTAAATCTAATTCAAAATTAGCTGCCGATTTTTTAAATTTGAGAGAAACCTCCATTTCGGCATTAATCACGTTGGTACTATCATTAACTGTAAGCGTTAATTTATAATGTTGTACATCTAAAGTATTAAATTGAGGATTGTGTGTTTGCGCAAACAGGATGCTGTTAAATCCGATAAAAAGAAAACTAAGTTTAACAATAAATTTCATGAGGAATTGTATTTTAGAATTTCAAATATACTTAAAATCAAAACCAATTGTAAATAAAAATGGGTCTGAAAGTGAAAAACCTTCAGACCCATTTTACTAAAACTAAAAAATCAACTTTTATTATAAAGTTTTACAATTTCTAAAATATCAACCAATTCTTTGGCTTCAATCCGTGCTGCAATTTGTGGAGCGTCACTTAAAAAATCGCCAATAATTTTTCTGAATTTATTGCTTGAAGAAGGTATTTTAATTAATTCATCAAACACTTTTTCAATATAAAAAATGGTTTTGCCATTATAATATCTTTCATAAAGATTTAGTTTTTCTCCAATTACAACTTTTTTAGCCATAATCATTTCTCCAGAATTATAAATTCTACAAAAAATGTCTTCGCCTCTATTATAACATTTAATAGTTTCTATTTCAGGTCTTTGTTCAATACCCTGTTCATCAATATACGTTAAATGTAATAGGCTTTTTGCATCGCTAATTTTTTTAATTTTCACATTAGCAATGGTGTCGTAATGTTTAGTTACTATAGTTCCATTTTCAAATTCTTGCGCATAACTATTTAGTGTAAAAATAACTAATAGTAATAGTACTAATTTAGATTTCATTGTATGTTTTTTTATTTTAATAATTAATTTTAGAATATCACTATAAAGGTACTTAATAATATTATGCATGCATAATAAAAAGAACGCTTTTTTGTTAAAATACTGTTATATAAAATCATTCTAAATTTACTATTTCAGTTAGAGCCTTAATATTTCATGAATACTTCTTATCTTTACCCCCATAATTTTATAAAACTATAAAATGGATTACGGAAAAGAATTTAAAAAGTTTGCTACTAAACAACAAGGAATTAGTAGCACGTATTACGATAAGATTGTTAGCAGTGTAACACCTTATATTATTGAAGAGCGTCAGTTAAACGTTGCACAAATGGATGTGTTTTCTCGTTTAATGATGGATAGAATTATATTTTTAGGAACTGGAATTGATGACTATGTAGCGAATATAATACAAGCACAATTGTTATTTTTAGAAAGTGTAGATAATTCAAAAGATATTTCAATTTACATAAATTCACCTGGAGGCGGTGTTTATGCTGGATTAGGTATTTACGATACCATGCAATTTATAAAACCAGAGGTTGCTACAATTTGTACTGGAATGGCAGCTTCTATGGGAGCAGTTTTAATGTGTGCTGGTGAAAAAGGAAAGCGTTCTGCGTTACCACACTCACGTATTATGATTCACCAACCGTTGGGTGGTGCTCAAGGTCAAGCAAGTGATATTGAAATTACTGCGCGTGAAATTTTAAAATTGAAAGATGAATTATATCAAATAATTTCAAAACATTCTGGACAAACTATGGAAAAAGTTCATGGAGATTCAGACCGTGATTATTGGATGAAGGCTGAAGAAGCAAAGACTTATGGAATGATTGATGAAATTTTAGTAAGAAAGTAAAAAACAACTGAATAAAAGAATGGCGAAAGATGAAGTTTTAGAATGTTCGTTTTGTGGTAGAAAAAAACCAGAAACGGATTTGTTGATTGCAGGTTTAGACGCACATATTTGCGATAAGTGTATCGAACAAGCACATGGAATTGTGATGGAAGAAATAGCTGAAAATTCTTCATCTTCACTTACTTCTGAATTGATAGTAAAAAAACCTTTAGAAATAAAGGAATTTATAGATCAATATATGATTGGACAAGACCAGGCAAAACGTGTAATGTCTGTTGCAGTTTACAATCACTATAAAAGGTTATTACAACCAAACACCAAAGATGAAGATGATGTTGAAATTGAAAAAAGTAACATTATTTTAGTTGGAGAAACAGGAACAGGTAAAACATTAATTGCGCGTACAATTGCAAGAATGTTAAATGTACCTTTTTGTATAGTTGATGCAACAGTTTTAACAGAAGCTGGTTATGTTGGTGAAGATGTTGAAACTATTTTAACACGCCTTCTGCAAGCTGCAGATTACGATGTAACTAAAGCAGAACGCGGTATTGTTTTTATTGATGAAATTGATAAAATAGCACGTAAAGGTGACAATCCTTCCATTACACGCGATGTTTCTGGTGAAGGAGTGCAACAAGCTTTATTAAAATTATTAGAAGGTGCAGTTGTAAATGTACCGCCAAAAGGAGGAAGAAAGCATCCAGATCAAAAATTTATTGAAGTTAATACAAAAGACATACTTTTTATTGCTGGTGGGGCATTTTCAGGAATTGATAAATTAATTGGAAAACGATTAAATAGACAAGCGGTTGGTTATAGCGCTTCTATAAAAGTTGATAAAGTAGACGAAGATAATTTATTGCAATATATTATTCCTAGCGATTTAAAAACATTTGGTTTAATACCAGAAATAATTGGTCGTTTACCTGCATTAACACATATGAACCCTTTAGATGCAGAAACGTTAAGAGCAATTTTAACAGAACCAAAAAATTCTATTATTAAACAATATCAAAAGTTGTTTAAAATGGATGGTATAGAGTTTTCTATTAATGAAAAAGCATTGAAATACATTGTAGATAAAGCAGTTGAATATAAGTTGGGAGCTCGTGGTTTACGTTCACTTTGCGAAGCTATTTTAACAGATGCTATGTTCGAACTTCCAGGGACGGATGAAACAGAGCTTAAAGTAACAGAAAAATACGCCGATAATAAAATTAGAAAATCAACTTTAAAGAAATTGAAAGCGGTTTCTTAGTTTTAGTCAAAAGTCAAAAGTC
>NZ_JBFLKT010000024.1:0-7410 GCF_040883305.1 Lutibacter sp. | reverse complement strand
TCTGGACATACGCATAGACCTCGTTTTCCAGAACCAAACGAATTGCCCTATTTTAATGATGGAAGTTGCGTGCATCCACGTTCTATAACAGGAATTGAAATTGTAGATATGAAAATTTCATTAATTAAATGGCATATTATTTCTCGTGAAGATGGTACTTTACAAATTGTAAAAACAGTTTTAGAAGGTCCAACAGCTGTTGAGTTATATTTAAAATAAAAAAAGCGCCTCTCGAAAGAGGCACTTAACAAAATTTGGGGCTAAAATAATTTTAACCAACCTAAATTTCTACTAACCTTTAATTGGACACACAGTTTCTAAATAGGTCACATTATATTTTAAAAAATTTACAAACCTCTTTCTTTTTGAATTTGTTCGTAGGCTTTTTGTACTTGCTTAAATTTATCTTCAGCTCCTTTAACATGTTCATCTCCTAGATGTTGTAATTTATCTGGATGGTATTTTTTAACCATTTTTCTATAGGCTTTCTTCAACTCATCGTTACTAACAGATTTTTCAATTTCTAATATTTTATAAGCACTTTCGGAGCTATCATAAAACATGGCTTTAATAGATTCAAAATCTTGATGACTAATATATAAATAACCAGCAATAGTTTTTATAGCATTTACTTCAGCCTCAATAACTGCGCCGTCGGCTTTGGCAATTCCAAATAAAAAGTGCAATAATTGTAAACGTGTTGCATGTGTTGTATTCTGACGAATTTGCATACAAATTTGTCGTGTAGAAATATTGTTGTTTTTTATAAATCCCTTAAATAATTTAAAAGCATGATTGGCTCTTTCTTCGCCATACATATTTTTAAAATGCAACCGAACATACGATAATTCCCGTTGATCTATTTTACCATCTGCCTTTATAACAACAGCCGAAAGCAATAATAAACTAATTTCAAAATCGCCCGATTGCGAATTTCTACTTGATGTTGAATAGGTGCTTGCACGTTGCACATCACCAGCCGTAAATCCTTCAATAAAATTTCCAACTACATATCCTAAAACACTTCCTATTGGTCCGCCAACTGCAAAACCCAGTCCGGCACCCAGCCATTTAATAAAATTTGACATATTATATTTTTGAAAACACAAAGATACATTGAAATATTAGGATACTTAAAGTTAACATTGGATACACTTGTTAAAAGTTTAATAAACTTTTAGTAATTAAACCCTTATATTTGCGACAAATTACGTCTAACAAAAAAATTAAAAATATGTATCCACCAGAATTAGTAAGGCCAATGCAGGAAGAATTAGAAAATGCAGGTTTTATATCATTACACACAGCTCAAGAAGTAGAAGAAATTTTAAAAAAAGAAGGAACAACCTTAGTTGTAGTAAACTCGGTTTGTGGTTGTGCTGCTGGTACTTGTAGACCAGGAGCTGTAGCTTCTTTACAAGCTGACAAAGTGCCAAATAATTTAGTAACTGTATTTGCGGGAGTTGATGCTGAAGCAACTGGAAAAGCAAGAGAATTTATGATTCCTTTTCCTCCATCTTCACCAGCAATTGCATTATTTAAAGATGGAGTTTTAGTTCATATGCTAGAACGTCATCATATTGAAGGAAGACCCGCTGAGGTAATTGCTTCAAATTTAGCAGGAGCTTACGAAGAGTTTTGCTAAAAAAAAATTAAAATTATTAAAGTGAAAATCCATTCTGGTTTGAATGGATTTTTTTATTTTTAAAAAATGAATAAAGAACAAATAATTTCTAATACTGTATCCTTTGTAAAAGAAACATTAAAAAATGCTGAAGGCGGCCACGATTGGTTTCATATTTTACGTGTTTGGAACAATGCAAAACTCATAGCTAAAAGCGAAAATGTTGCTGTTTTTATAGTTGAATTAGGCGCTTTATTGCATGATATTGCAGATTCAAAATTTCACAATGGCGATGAAACTGTAGGTCCAAAAGTTGCACGAGCGTTTTTAAAAAGCGAAGAAGTACCAGAAGAAATTATACTTCATATTGAAAATATAATTAACAACATTTCATATAAAGGCGGAAATTTTCAGCAAAACTTTACTTCTCCAGAATTAAAGGTTATACAAGATGCAGATAGGTTAGATGCTATTGGCGCAGTAGGTATTGCACGCTGTTTTAATTATGGCGGTTTTAAAAACAGGCAACTTTTTAACCCAGAAATTGCTCCCAATTTAAATATGAATAAAGAGGAGTACAAAAATTCTGAAGCGCCAACAATCAATCATTTTTACGAAAAATTATTATTACTAAAAGACAAAATGAACACTGTTTCGGGTAAAAAAATTGCTGAAGAACGTCACCAATATATGGAGAACTTTCTTCAGCAATTTTATAATGAATGGGAAGGGAATTCTTAGATTAAAAACAATTTCTATTTTAACCGTTTACCCTACAGTTTTTTATTTAGAAAATAACTTTACTATATCATTTCCATTAGCTAATAAAAGTAGTGCAATTAGAATTAAAAATCCTGTAATTTGCGCGTACTCTAAAAATTTATCGTTTGGCTTTCTACCAGTAATCATTTCATACAATGTAAATACTACATGACCACCGTCTAAAGCAGGAATTGGTAGTAAATTCATAAACCCAAGCATTATGGATAAAAACGCTGTAATACTCCAAAAAGATTGCCAACTCCATTTTGCTGGAAAAATATTACCAATAGCAATAAAGCCACCAATACTTGTTGCTCCTTTTTTGGTAAATACGTATTTAAATTGTGTTATATAATCTTTTAGGGTCCAAATAGCTAAAGAGTTTCCTTTAGAAATACTTTCTAAAAAAGTATAATCCTTATGTTGAACATCCACCCCACTTTGTCTGTAATTTGAAACACCAATAGTTTTATCTTCATTTGGAACTATTGATATTATTTCAGAAACTCCATTTCTTTCAACTTCAACTGTTAATTTATCTTCAGTAGAATTTGCGGCAATTTCAGAAAAATCTTGCCAATAGACTACAGGTGTATTATTTACAGAAATAATTTTGTCATTTTTTAAAATTCCAGCTTTTTCAGCAGGAGAATCTACAACAACAGTATCAATAACAGGGGTTGTTCTAATTTTAAAAGGTTCCATTACCCCTTTTTCCCACATTATACTTCCAATATCTTCAGGAATTGCAATAGTTGCTGTTTTACCATCTTCATGTACTACATCTAAAGAAGTAATCCCTCTTAAAAATAAATGTTTATTTACATCTGTTACATCTAAAGGTTCTGTCCCATTAAATTTTGTAATAACATCACCATCCTTAAATCCTAATTGTTTAAAAGATTCGTGTACAGCAAACCCATTTTTTATACCTTCAGGTTTTACAAAATCTATTCCCCAAACAAAGGTGATCATTATATAAATTAAAATCCCTAAAATAAAATTTACAGTTACTCCACCTAACATGATAATTAAACGTTGCCATGCTGGTTTAGATCTAAACTCCCAAGGTTGTGCAGGTTGTTTCATCTGTTCGGTATCCATACTTTCATCTATCATACCAGATATTTTTACATATCCACCTAAAGGAATCCAACCAATACCATAAACGGTATCTCCAATTTTCTTTTTAAACAACGAGAATTTATAATCAAAAAATAAGTAAAATTTTTCTACGCGTGTTTTAAATATTTTTGCAGGAATAAAATGTCCTAATTCGTGCAGCACAATCAAAAACGATAAGCTTAAAATAAATTGTGATGCTTTAATTAATATTTCCATAAATGTATTTTCTTGTGTCTATACTATTTGTTTTTAAAGGTCATACTTCGACTACGCTCAGCACATGCATGCTGCCTGCCTGCCGGAAAGGTTGGTTCGCTATTTGTAATCATATTTGGCGATAAACCTTTTTCCAAGCTCGTTTCAAAATAAAATCGCACAAATGTACGGTTTTAAATACAGTTTTAAAAAGTGATTTACTAGGTAATTCAACCTTTTAACAAACATTTAGAATAGTTAGGTAACTAATATCTCTATTTGTTTTAAATTTGTATTTTAATTTTACACATAAAATGGATTTAAAATTCTTCAAAAAATCGGTTCCTACATTAATTATTATGGCTTTTTTTTCTGTTGTAATGATTTACGCTATCTATTCGCTATTAACGCCTGAAAAAATATTACCAGTTTACAATCCAGCTGATGTAAATCCAAGATTGGTTGATGAAAGTTTGGTACACATTAGAAGAAATCATAAGGTTTTAGATTTTAAACTTATCAATCAAAATGGCGATACCATTACGCAGGCAGCTTATAAAGACAAAATTTATGTAGCTGATTTTTTCTTTACTCGATGTATGACTATTTGCCCAGTTATGACAAATAACATCGCTAAATTACAGGATGTATTTCTAAATGATGATGACGTTAAATTTATATCACATTCCGTAACTCCAATTATGGATAGTGTTCCAGTTTTAAAACAATACGCATTAGATAAAGGCGTAATCGATGCTAAATGGAATATTACAACGGGCCCTAAAAAACATATTTACGATCTGGCTAGAAAGAGTTATTTCGCTGTTTTAGATGAAGGAGATGGTGGTTTACAAGATTTTATTCATACCGAAAATTTTATTTTAGTTGATAAAAAACGTCAGATTAGAGGTTTTTATGATGGTACTGATAATGATGACATTCAACGCTTAATTGCTGATATTAAAATTTTACAAAGCCAATCTAAGAATTAATGATAATTGTCATTGTTTAGAATGATTCTAATTTAGTATATTTGCTAATATTATTTAAAATCATTCTTAATAATGTTTAAAACTATTGCGAATTTAAAAATTGGTGAAAAAGCTTTTATAGAAAAGCTTTGTTTAGAGAACATTCCTTTAAAATTGCTCGAAATGGGTTGTTTACCTGGAATTGAGGTACAATTAATTCAGAAAGCACCAATGCAAGACCCTTTATACATTAAAGTAAATGGTAGTCACTTAGCTATTAGAAAAGAAACCGCAGAAAAAATAACGATTGTTAATTTCTAACAAATAATGAGTGTTAACAATGTGGTAAAAGTTGCTTTAATTGGAAATCCGAATACTGGAAAAACTTCATTATTTAATCAGCTTACTGGTTTAAAACAAAAAGTAGGGAATTACCCTGGAATTACTGTTGAAAAAAAACAGGGCTTTTGTAAGCTAAACGATACTACCAAGGCTATAATTACAGATTTACCTGGAACTTACAGTATCAATCCAACTTCAATGGATGAAACCATGGTTTTAGATGCGCTGTTAAATGAAGAAAATGAAACTTTTCCCGATGCAATTGTTGTAGTTGTAGATATAGAAAACATAAAACGTAATTTACTTTTATTTACACAAATAAAAGATTTAAGAATTCCTACAATTTTGGTTATCAATATGGTAGATCAAATGGATCGTAAAGGAATTAAAATAAATGTGCCTTTATTAGAAACACAATTAAAAACAAAAATTGTGTTGGCAAGTGCCCGTAAAAAAATTGGAATTGAGCAAATTAAAGCTGCTATTTTAGATTATAAAAACCTAAATACAGCTCCAATTAGTAATATATCAGATAGAATTGATAAAGATTATTTTACAAATTTAAAAAATGCTTTTAAAGAATTTCCGCTGTACAAATCGTGGTTATTAATCACTCAAATACAGGAATTTGATTTTTTAACTCCTCAGCAAAAAGCTTTGGTATTACAATTTAGAGAAGATATCTCGTGCATAAAACGCTACCAACACAAAGAAACTATTTTAAGATATCAAATTATTAATGATGTCTTAAAAGAATCCTTTATTGTTGATGCTTCAAAAGCTAGTGATTTACGTGGGATTTTAGATCGTATTTTAACGCACAAAATATTTGGATACATAATATTTGCCTTAATCTTACTATTT
Organism: Lutibacter sp.; assembly: GCF_040883305.1. GTDB lineage: Bacteria > Bacteroidota > Bacteroidia > Flavobacteriales > Flavobacteriaceae > Lutibacter. The sequence goes on along the minus strand of NZ_JBFLKT010000024.1, from coordinate 1,527 downwards.
ATTTTTCAAGGTATTTTTGAGTGGGCAAGTTATCCAATGGATTTAATTGATAGTGCTTTTGCAAGCTTAAGCTCTTGGGTAAAAACAGTTATGCCTCCCGGAACTTTCACCAATTTAATTGCTGAAGGTATTATTCCAGGTATTGGTGGTGTTATTATTTTTATTCCTCAAATAGCCATTTTATTTACATTTATTTCCATTTTAGAAGAGACTGGCTACATGAGTCGTGTAGTATTTTTAATGGATAAAATAATGCGAAAATTTGGAATGAGCGGAAAAAGTGTAATCCCTTTAATTTCGGGTACGGCTTGTGCAATTCCTGCAATTATGGCTTCCAGAAACATTAGTAGCTGGAAGGAACGGTTAATTACTATTTTAGTGGTGCCTTTTACAACATGCTCTGCCCGATTGCCAGTGTACGCTATTTTAATTGCTCTAATAATTCCAAACAAAGCTGTTTTTGGGATTCTTAATTTACAAGGATTAACAATGATGGCGTTGTATTTATTAGGTTTTACGGCAGCAATTTTATCCTCTATTTTATTACATAAAGTTTTAAAAATAAATACTAAAAGTTTGTTTGTAATAGAAATGCCTAACTATAAAATTCCTTCATTAAAAAATATTTTTTATGAAGTAGTTGAAAAAACAAAAGCGTTTATTTTTGGTGCTGGTAAAATTATATTAGCGCTTTCTATAGTATTATGGTTTTTAGCTTCAAATGGACCTGATACTTTTAAAAATGCTGAACAAACAGTTACTTCTAAAATTGAAAATAACGAAATTTCAACACAAGAACTTCAAAAAAAGATAGCTTCTTATAAATTAGAAAACTCATATATAGGTTATATGGGTAAAACAATTGAGCCTATAATTAAACCAATGGGATACGATTGGAAAATTGGAATTGCATTGATTAGTTCTTTTGCCGCTCGTGAAGTATTTGTAGGCGCATTAGCTACTATTTATAATGTAGATAGTGATAATGAAGATGTGAGCACCATAAAACAACGAATGGCTGCTGAAATTAATCCAGAGACTGGAGAAAAAAGATTTAATATCCCAACAGGGATTTCATTATTACTATTTTACGCATTTGCAATGCAATGTGTAGGTACTTTGGCAATTGTAAAAAGAGAAACTAACAGTTGGAAATGGCCAATACTACAATTAGTAGGTATGGGTATTTTAGCCTACATATCAGCGTTTTTAGCCTTTAATATTTTAAGTTAATGCAAGAAGTTTTAGTTTATATAGCTCTAGGTTTAGCCATAGGATTTTTGGTTAAAAAGTATTTTTTTAAATCTAAAAAGAAAAGTAACTGCAATACCAATTGCGGCAGCTGTTAATCTAATTTGTTTGAACTAACAACAACATATTATTTCTCTATTTTTGGAATTCCATTTTCAGAAATAATATAATCTCAATAAAAAAGCTCTGAAAATCATTAATATACTACTCCGTTGAGAAGTTAATAACGATTTTCAGAACTTCTTAAATATCTTATTTAAATTGTATTATTAATTA